>JAYEJS010000127.1 GCA_034660695.1 Candidatus Thermoplasmatota archaeon
CCCGAAAACTCTGTTTTCCATCCCTCGTTTTCCTCCATCTGAAAATTTTAGAGGAATAGATTGTTTCTTCTCGTCACCTGAGGAGAAACAATTAGGTTACAAAATGGAGATTATTCGTAGAGACTGATTTGATAAGAATTTATTTATACCGTAAATACTATGGTATTTATAGATTGTGGGAGAACATTGTACGAGGATGATAAGAGAACAAAGGCTATCTATGAGCAATTTCCTCCCACAATGTGACGGGCGAGGCGGAAAAATAAAGGAGCCCTACCTCGCAAGGTCAAAGAGGAGGTAAATATAGGAAATGAAAGAAATAAGGCAAATGTTTGGCATCATCATCTGCTTACTGGTAGTTGGCGCGGGTTATTATGGAGTGACAGCGAGTGCATCATATACTGGGATAGTAAAAGGAATCCACAACATGAATTACAACATTGCCCCTTCAAGTTTAATCACAGATAAGGGCAAATACTGGGCGATACTTGTATGTGGAAGTGATGATTTTAGTGCTGGCTTTGAAACGGACATTCGAGATATGTACCAACTTTTAAAAAATGAACTTGATTATAACGGTGATCACATATATTATGTTGCGCCATCGAACTGGAATGGGGCAGAGCACTACTATAGTTTATCAAAAGATAATATAAATAAATCAATACACGATGTCGCAGGCAGAGCTACAACTGAAGATAGTGTTTTCCTTTTCTATACGGCTCATGGAAATTATAATAAGAATACAGGTGAGTATTCTATTGCTCCAGGTGTGACACCAGGTGAATTGGATAGCTGGCTAGATTCTATTGATCCGATATGGCTTTATGGGCAGCCTCGCAAATGTCAGCAGATGGTGATATTACTCCAAGCTTGTTATTCGGGTGGTTTTAAAGAGAAGTTAGTTTTTCACGAAGCCTACCCAACTGGTGCAGCACACCGTCATAGAATACTGATAACCTCAACGGATAAGTATACAAAGTCTTGGGAGGACATGTACGGTTATGGTGATCCAACTAAAGGTGCTACATGGGATCCAAATGCACCAGATGATGATGGAAATCCCAATAATCCATCTAATGGCAATTATGATGGAAGTGAGTTTTCAAGCGGTTTCAGGATGGCTTTTAGAGACGTTGACAATGATGCATACTTAGAAGCAGATGATCAACCATATATTAACAAACCAGGAAATAAACCTGATTTAACACCACCATTTGGAAACAAAGATGGAAAAGTTTCTGTGCAGGAAGCTTTCAATTTCTCAAAGTTTGAGGATTGCTATTCTGTTTACTGGGAATCCTTCATCAAAGCCAAGAATTGGAAACTTGAATATCCACAGATATGGGATGCATTATCCTGGGGAGATTCAGAGGGAATAGATCCATCTAAAACATATATCTATAACCGTCGTCCGAATATGCCTGATAAACCATCTGGTCCGATATCTGGGAATGCCGGTACATCGTATTCCTATTCTACGAGTGCAACCGATCCAGACAATGATAAGGTGAAATACTACTTCGATTGGGGGGATGGAACAGGTGATTGGACTGCCTTTGTTTTTTCTGGGAATTCGGCTTCAAAATCTCATAGTTGGAGTAGTGCTGGTACTTATCAGGTGAAAGCAAAGGCTACGGATGAGCGGGGTGCTGAAAGCGGCTGGTCCTCAACTCTTACAGTAACAATTTCTGCTGCTAATCAGCCACCAAATAAACCCGATAGACCTTCTGGCCCAACATCAGGAAGAGTGGGGACATCCTACACATACTCATCGTCAACAATCGATCCTGATGGAGACCAAATTTATTACTGGTTTGATTGGGGAGATGGAATAAATAGCGGATGGCTTGGTCCATATGATTCAGGGCAATCTGTAAATGCGTCCCATACATGGAGCGAAAAAGGCACTTATGGTATAAAAGTCAAAGCCAAAGATGTAAATGGGGTAGAGAGCGAGTGGTCTGATTCCTTGGCAGTTTCAATGCCAAAATCGTATCCAGTCATTTGGGCAATATTTGAAAAAATAAATAGCTTACTCCTCCAGGTCTTTGGACGAGAGATTATACCGCTGTTCTTTAACATATAGAAAGAGAAAGAAGGAAGCATTCCCCTTTTCCTTCTTTTATTTTTCCATTAACCTCACAAGCAGGCTAACAATCTTTAAAAATTTGATACGGTTACGGGCACAATGAAAGTTGCAATGTATTATAACAACAATGATGTTCGCATTGAGGAAATGCCCGTCCCGGAAATTAGGCCAGGGGAACTGCTGGTTAAAGTCAAAGCATGCGGGATATGCGGCAGCGATGTGATGGAGTGGTACCGCATCAAGACAGCACCTAGAGTTCTGGGACATGAAATGACAGGCGATATTGTAAAAGTGGGAGAGGAAGTGAGAAATTACAAAAAAGGAGACCACGTATTTGTTTCGCATCATGTGCCGTGTAATGAATGTAGCTATTGCCTCAACGACCAGCATACTCTATGCGATACACTGCATTCGACAAACTTCTATCCGGGCGGCTTCTCTGAATATATAAGGGTACCCGAGATAAATGTGGAGAAAGGCACTTTCAAACTACCGGATGAAATTTCATACGAGGAAGGCACATTAATAGAGCCGCTTGCATGCGTTGTACGCGGGCTGCGTATAGCCAGATTTAAAAAAGGGCAGACGGTGCTGATTATCGGCAGCGGCATGGCGGGGCTGCTCCATGTCAAACTTGCACGGGCGATGGGTGCTAAATTCATCATCACCACAGATATAAATGATTATAGGCTTGACAAAGCGAGAGAGTTTGGGGCTGACCTGGCATTGCATGCAGATGACAACATCTTGCAGGAAATAAAGAAAATAAACGACGGGCATATGCCAGACCTTGTAGTAACATGTACAGGCGCCCCTCCGGCAGTAAATCAGGCAATTCAGACTGTGGGCAGGGGCGGTACAATCCTGTTTTTTGCTCCGACAGGGCCTGGCTTAAAAATTTCATTCCCTTTGCTTGATTTATGGAACAAAGGCGTAACAATGGTTTCAACATATGCCGGCGCTCCTAAAGACATCGTGGAATCGATTGAACTTCTCAGATCGGGAAAAGTGAAAGTGAAAGATATGATTACCCACCTGCTTCCTTTAGAAAAAATACAGAAAGGTTTTCAAATTGTTGCCAGAGCGGAGAATTCCATCAAGGTGGTGATCAAGCCATAGAAAAAATGCAATGGCAAAAATTAAGTACAAGACCCCCATACACTAACAATGAAACCCCTCGAAATGATCCATAACAGCATAGGAAAAAGAGTTATAGTAGAGCTAAGAGGGAAAAGAGAATACAGGGGCGTGCTGGAAGGATATGATCACCCTCATCTCAATCTCATATTGAAAAATGCTGAGGAACTTCTTGAAGGAGAAAAGAAAAGAGATCTGGAAAAAGTTATAGTTAGAGGAGATAATATAATATATATATCACCGTGATAAAATGACAAAAGGAACGCCATCTAAATCTGGAGGAGGGAAAACCCACATCGTTTGCAGAAGATGCGGTAAAAGAGCTTTTAATGCAAGGACAAAGGTATGTGCTTCCTGCGGATTTGGGAAAACAAAAAGAATCAGGGATTATAATTGGAGAAAATGAGGGAAAGATGCGGCGTGGTGGCAGTTGCGGCGAAAAACGATGTAGCCTCATATATATATTTTTCTCTTAATGCATTGCAGCACAGGGGGCAGGAGGCGGCGGGGATTGCAGTTTACGATAACGGTAGCGATGAAATAAAGTATTACAAAGGACTTGGGCTTGTAAATGAGGCATTTGAAGATAAAGATATCTCCCAGATAAAAGGGAAAAGAGGGGTAGGCCATACCTATTACTCCATAAAGATATCCTCCCCCGATAATGCACAGCCGACAATCGTTCACACTTCCAGTGGGGACATAGCTCTGGCACATAACGGAATAATTACGAATTCGGATGAGTTGAAAAGAAGGCTATTGGAAGAAGGGCATAACTTTTCCATGGGAAGCGAGGAAGAATCCATGGCCTTTCTTCTCTCGGATTATCTAAAAAACAAAAGTTTTGAAAAAGCCGTTAAAAGCATTATGAAGGAATTGAAGGGCTCCTATTCACTTGCAATGATGTTCAATAACAGGGTTTTTGGGTTGAGAGATCCATTTGGCGTACGTCCGCTATGCCTTGGAAAGCTCAATGACGGCTATGTCATAGCATCTGAGACAGTAGCGCTCGATGTATTGGGTGCGAAATTAATAAGGGATGTAAGACCCGGTGAGCTGATAGAACTAACAGAAGATGGTTACAAATCCTATCAACTGATGGAAGAAAAATATAAGGCCCACTGTTTTTTTGAATATGTTTATTTTTCCAGAGCAGATTCGATAATAGATGGGAGAGACGTCTATCTAACAAGAAAAAGGATAGGAGAACAGCTCGCAAGGGAGCATCCGGCAGATGCAGACCTAGTCGTTCCCGTTCCTGATTCTGGGAGGTCTCATGCCTACGGTTACTCAAGCGAATCAGGCATACCGATAGCGGAAGGGCTTATGAAAAACAGATACATAGGCAGGACATTCATAATGCCAAGCCAGAGCGTAAGGCAAAAATATGTCCTTTTAAAAACAAATCCAATAAGGAGCATTGTTGAGGGAAAACGCATAGTTCTTGTTGATGACTCAATTGTTAGAGGAACTACCATGAAACAGATGGCAGACCTATTGCGTTCCCGCGGAGCGAAGGAAGTGCATGTTCGCATCGGCTCGCCGCCCATAATTGCCCCCTGTTACCTCGGGATAGACATGACGACCAGAGAGCAACTGATTGCATCTGGCATGAGCGCCGAGGAAATAAGAAAAAAAATACATGCGGATAGTCTGGGTTATATCTCAATAGAAGGACTGATAAAAGCCATTGGTATGAACCGCAACGACCTCTGCCTTGGATGTGTTACTGGTGAGTATCCAATAAAGATAAATGAGGAGAGATATCGGTTCCAAAAAAGATTGGAAAAATGGGATTGAAATTGAGGGACATCTTATAATCCAGCGACTATTTGGCTACATCTTTTCTTTTTGCCTCTGAAAAGGGATAAGGAAATGCAGGCAAAGAACGTAAAAAAAATAATGGCAAACTGTTAATAACAAAATCCTGTTTTTTAAGGTGAAAAATGATGGATAAAGTAGAGTTCTACATTGATGATGTGCTGAAGGCTACAGATGACGAAGAACCATATGAATGGCTATGGGATGAAACAGTTTTCCTTAAACATACTCTAAAAGCTGTTGCATATGACAATGCTGGAAATACAGCTAAAGATGAACAAGTTGTCTGGATATTCAACATCTAGAACAAAGGAAATATCTCTTTCTCTTCTTTTCTTACCAACCAATGAACAAAAAATCTGGCTAACCTTTTTCTTTATTCCTGGTCAACTCTATCGTCCCCAGCTCTCAAGCCATTTTCCATTTTTTATAGAGTATATGGCAGCAAGACCAAGTAACGATGCAACGCATGCGAATACAAGCATCATCAGGACGAGAATAATGAACTGGGTTATCATCTCGTATTCCATAAGAAATATAGGTATGCCGCCTGCTATCAGGGCAATAGTCGCTTCCACGAGGGAAGGACTTTTTGTGGATATTGCAGTTTTTATGGCCTCCAGGGCAGTTTTATTTTTTAATTCATCTCTCACCCTCTCTGTTATGTGGACTGAAAAGTCTATTCCCGCGCCTATGGCTACTGAAGAAACCATTATTGTTGCAACATTTAGCGGTATGCCAGTCAATACAAGTACCCCCGGCTCCCACACCAATATAAGTAAAATGGGCAGGAATGTTACTGTTGCATATTTGAAAGACCTGAATACGAGGAGCAGGCATGTAAAAACCAACAACAGGGATAAGAACATGAAACGAAACTGCTGCTCCATCAGCATATCGTTCACTGAAACGGTTACAGATGCCAGCCCTACAAGCTCTGTAATGTCTGCATCTGTTTTATCATTATACTGGCGCAAAATTTGATCTACCCCATTTACTGCCTTCCTTGTATCTCCTATCGATATGACCGGTATATCCACGTAAACGAGCGTTTTGCTGTAATCGTCATTAAGCATCATTTTTTTGTATTTATCTGCCAGTCTGTTCTCCACCAGTACCTTCACCTCTTCTTTTGTGGGAGGTATAACTCCAAAATTAAGTTTTTTTATAGCATCGACGATCGAATACGCAGAGGCATTTTTTATGCCAACATTTATCGTTTTTTCCAAGGATTCCAATTCTTTCAGTAACGACGGCTCAAGAATACCTTCCGGTCCTGTTTCTATTTCAAACACCCCGGTTTGTCCACTCTCAAATTTTTCGGAATAGTCCGTCATTGCAACGCTACTTTCCATCTTCCCGGGCATCATCTCCCATATCGACGTTCTGGTGGAAACGCTCGGCAAAGCAGCAACAGAAAGAAAGGTTAATACGAGAAATACGAGTGCGATATGTTTTCTGTATTTAGTTAACTTTGAAAAAGAACTCCATCCCTTTATTCCCCTCCTCTTATATCCAGATATGATAAGAAGAGGCGGGACCATAACCATGGTGGCAATAAAACAGTAAAACACACCGATCAAAAAGGCCAGTCCCATATTTTCAATGGGGGGCATCGTCGATGAAAGTAGAGATGCAAATCCCACTATGGTGGTTATGGCAGAAAGCAAAACAGCCTTTCCAGTAGTGGCAATAATTCTTTTCATCGCTTTCTCGGGAGAATGTTTTTCCACTTCCTCCGCAAAGTGGTTAATTAGATGGAGCGAGTATGCAATACCAAGAGCAGCCAGCAGGGGTATCACGGCTATGACAGTTGGGGAAAACTTGATAGATGTCATGCCTATTGTCCCAAAAGTAAGCCCGGTCGCATAAACTATCGGGGTTATCGCTATAATAACTGCTTTCATACTCTTATGAAATGCAAGGATAGTCAACACAAGCAGGAGAGCGGATATCAGGATAGCGCTGTAAATCCTCTCCATTACCCAATCCACCGTTTCTTTGTACATGGTCACTACTCCAGTTGATGTCATATTTGTTTCCGTTGCTGTTTCTAGAAGGGGATATACTTTATTTTCAAGCAGATCATCGGCACTGATATTTTTTTGTGTTGCAAGAACTATAACTGCGTTTTTGTTATCAGAAGTGTTAAATTTATATTTCATTTCATCTGGAATAAACTTTAAAAGAGTATTCACACGACACTGGCTGTCAGGTATTTTATCCTCCCCAATAACAGGAAAAATGGCATTTATATCCCTTAAAAAAGATGCTATGCTTGCAGTGTACACTACGCCGTCACCGATTCCCTCCTCTGGATTCAATGCACCTTCTATAGCATCGATTTCCTTAAGAGTTGTCACACTCGTTACATCATCTGCACTTACATATACAATAACCGAATCAATATACCATTCTGCCCGTATCTTATTCAGCGTTTTCACCGTCGGTTCATCTGAAGGCATATAAAGTTCTATGTCTGATGAAATCACTATATTCAGTGCTTGAGTGGATATCAGCAATGTTATAATAGAAAAAATTATGATAGTCAACTTCGGTTTTTTCAATAATATATCGTACTGCATGAATACCCCTATATAATTTTTATCTTTAAGTATAAAGTCTATTTAAAATTACCTGAATTTGGAGCATTCTATCTTCTTTTTTTCATTAACAGCACGATGGCAAGCAGAGCCAGCAGTAAAGGCATTACTTCGGATCCAGGGGTGGAAGAGCTGCCGGAAGAGCTGCCAGTTCCTGAAACCTCTACTTCCTTGGAATATGTATCGCTCTGCCCGTAGTCATCAATAACAGTAAGTGTTACGGTATAATTTCCTTTGCTCCCGTACTGGTGGGCAATAACACTTCCCGTCCTGCCATATCCGTCTCCAAAATTCCATTGATAGAAAGCTATGTTTCCGTCGGAATCAGTCGAGCTTCTTCCATCAAACGTAATGACATCCCCTACAGAAGGATCTGCACGGTCATAGGAAAACTTTGCCTCCGGTGCCACATTTTCTTTTCCTTCATAACTGGAGTTTATAAGGTTTATTTGGATATTCTGTTCCTGTGATTGGCCCCTTATGGAATCTATCATCCCCTTACTTTCCGACCATAGTATAAGCGTATTGTTGATAGGGATCAAGTCACCGATGAAAGGAACGTAATCGGTCCTTATGATATACCTGTCTCCTACTTTATCCGTACACTCGAATGAGAAAGAGATAGGGGCACTGCTTGGCCCCCCACCCATATATATTGTTGTCGCCGTGCAGCTTGAAGTCCATTTTTCACCCTTTACTACAGGAAAATCCATGAAATCAAATGGCGGAGTGTAATCAGTTTCTGTAGATAAGGTGTTTGGCACGTTCGGAACGTTTATGTCAACGTTGACAATTATATCGGAATTTATAATCGACAGATTATCCGTTGCAAATAGACTGGTTCCATTTACAGAAAAATCAAAACTTCCACTATATTGCTGCTGCCCAAATTTATATGTATAAGTGCCTGATACCGAACTTTTCACATCCAGAACATAGCATCCTACATATTTTCCGTTTATTTCCTTTATTTCCACACTCTTCACATCTATGCGTAAGGAGACATCAGAATCTATTGTGGAAAATAGAGTGGCGTTTTCAAAATCCATGGAAGCCGTTCCGACATATGTCCCACTGTATTCCCAGAAATCACCCTTACTCCAGTTTGGTTTTTCCAGCTGTGCATTTGTTGAGGGTAAAGCAGCAGCTAACGGCAAAAGAAGCATTACGATCAATATTGAAAGCATTTTTAGTTCCATTTTCTCAGCCTGTTATTGCTTTATGGAATATATCTTTTTTGCTTGGGATAACTCTCATAGATTGTTCTCCTAGAAATTTCCCCAGCAATGTTTTTTTTCATCATTTTTTTAATATCGTCACCTTCAAAATTGGCAAGAACCCACATCGTCTTTACCAGTGCAGTCTCGGGAAGCATATCCTCTCCAGATATAACACCCGCCTGTATCAATTTCCTGCCGGTGGCATAAACATTCATGTTAACTCTCCCCCATATGCACTGCGTAGTCATTACCACAGGAATGCCCTTTCCTACAAGTTCTTCTATAATAGGTATTAAATTCCCGCTCACATGCCCAAGTCCGGTTCCTGCAATTACAACACCATCCTTTCCCTCCGTCATTTTCCTGAAATCATCCTCGCTTAATCCTGGATGAAAATAGACCAAGGAAACATTTGTATTGAGCGAAGTGTCTGCCACCGTTTTTCCCCCTGATTTTTTTCTATAGCTTGTGACTAAATGCAACTCATCATCAACAAAGCCGATAGGATTTTCATTAATGGAGCGAAAGGCATCTCTTCTGGAGGAATGCATTTTTCTCACCTTTGTTCCCCTGTATATAGGGCAATAGCCGGGAGATGGCGTACCGTGCATAACGATCACAACTTCCCCAATATCGCTAACTGCTACCTTTGCTGCAGCAAGCAGATTTTGAAACGCATCGCTACTCGGTCTGTCAGAAGACCGCTGTGAACCTACGAGCACAACGGGGCCGGATAAATTCTTCAACAGAAAGGATAGAGCAGCGGACGTATACCCCATGGTATCGGTTCCGTGAGTTATTATGATGCCTTCTGCCCCTTTATTCAATTCTTCTGCTACCTCTCTCGCAATTTTTTCCCAGTCATGCGGCGCTATATCCTCACTGAGCCTCTGAAAGATGATTTTTGCGCTGACATTGCATACATCAAAAATTTCCGGCACAGAGAAAGCAAGCTCTTCGGATGTGCTTGCAGGATGAACAGCCCCGGTAGTATAATCAACATATGAGGCAATTGTTCCTCCAGTTCCCAACAATGTTATGGACGGCCTGCTTTTATCAAATGGTACGACCCGCTTTTTCTTTCTTCTCTCTTTTCTCTTTTCAATCAGTTTTACCCTGCAGTTATCATCTATTCTTATGCCAATGTTATATCCATTTTCCAGTTTTATTATCAGCATGTCTTCCCCACTAAATGCATGATGAGGCATGAGTATGCCCCTATATGTTTTCCCGTTCCTCTCAACTTCTATAAAATCTCCCTCCACAGCCCCTATTTCTCCAAGCGTCTTTTTTATTTCCTTTCTTTTCATAGCACAATGCAAACTTCCATCTCTATATATTTTTTATTACACCATCAAAAGTTATATATGAAAATGATATTCCCTAGGTAATATAGCCCTGTGGTGTAGAGGCCAATCATATCGGGCTTTGGACCCGATGACGGCAGTTCGAATCTGCCCAGGGCTATGGAAATGCTCCCGTGGTGTAGTCCGGCCAATCATTCCGGCCTTTCGAGAACCCTGGAACCCCTTTAGAAAAGGTGTTTCATCACCAAAATGGGTTCAAAGAGAGCCGGCCACCCGGGTTCGAATCCCGGCGGGAGCATTGTTTAGTTTATGTAATAGTATATATCAGGGTCGGGAATCAAAATAATTCCGATAGTGTTTTATAAACATTCCAAATTTACCATTATGATGCTATTTCACATCCCCCTATGGCTTATTTTTCTCATTGCAATAATTGTTATATTCATCGGATGGAAAATGGTAAAGTTCGCTCTCAAACTTTTGATTGCTCTCATCATTATCTTTGGCATTTTGATGATAGCAGATATGATTTTACCATATATTCATTCCTTTATTTAGGAACATTAGATAAAAATAGCAACAAATAGTTTTTTCATCCGTTGGGCTTACTCAAAAGCTGATAAATCGCCGTATTTTTTATAAGCTATCACTGTAATAATTCCTACCACTATCGCACCCAAGTTAAAGGTTATTATGCCTAGAATGAAAGATATTACCACCCATATAAATTGATTTTTCTTCGCTTTTCTGTATTCCCATTCATCTATTGTCCTATTGATTTTTATCAGACCAATTGCAATAGCGAAGACTGCTGCACTTTCAATAAAAAATATCATACTAGACCAAAAAAAGAGTATATGCAATCTTCCCATATCGCCCAAAATTGTTCCTTCTACAAAATATAAAAGATACATTGCCCCGAATAAGAACGCTATAATTTCCCCAGCTTTATTCAGGGATTTTATTGATTCTGCCTCGGGCAAAATTTGATTCATAACCCACCTTGCTTAGATACAATTTACAAAACAGGGGAAAATTTAAATAACCTTTGTAATTATAGCTTTTTGGTGATAATTATGAAAAGTAAGACCTTAATAATTGTAGTGGCAATAACGGTTGCTTTTGTATTTGTAGCTAATTTTGGAGCATCTGCAGCGAACTTAAATTTGAGCCCTTCTGGCCCACAAAAAAAGTGAAGATATTTATCCCGATAAAAACGGAGTTTTTAGCGTGTATACTCTTGCTCAATTTCCTGGATGTCCTTGTAGTACAGCGAGTGATGTATGCATGTTAAATTATTTCTATACAGCTAAAGAGTATGGCACTTATTCATTTACTGTTTACACAAAGATAAAAGGGGATTGGGAATGAATGATTTTATACGCACCGGATGGTTCTGGTGGAAATGTAAGCATAGACGGAAATATCTTGTTTAGTGTCGATGGCAAGTTCTCTCCTACAGAATCTTTTATCCATATATACAACGAAAGCAACAGTCTATATGAAGAGTATGAAGGACCTAAAAAATCTGGTAATGGAAAAATAGATAACGCATGGAGTCACACTTTCTCTGGAATTTGGCTAGAACCAGGATGGTCTATTCATGTCATGAGTATTGTCTCTGTTGGATGTGAAGTCAATGCGTGGTCAGGATTTATTTCTCCTGGCCAGGCGTCAGCATCAATAGATGGTATTGCAACTCTTAATCATATCCATGTGGAATGGTTGCCTGCCCATGGACATTTGAATGTGAATCCGACTTACTTGAACTTTGGAGATATTGGAAGATGGCAATACCCCCAAGAGAAATCCATTGAGATTAGGAATGATGGAGAAGCTCCAGTAGGCTACAACCTTGAAAGTGAAGCACTTTCTCTCCCTTTGTTAAGTATATCAGTGTCTGGTACAACATCTCACAATGGGTGGCTGGATATAGGTGACATGGATATCATTTATGTAACAGTTAACCCAGATCAAGCAGATGTGGGCGATTACACGACACACTTTAAAATTGTTCCAACAGACCCTGAGGTTAATAGCATAACTGTAACCATACAGGTATCTATTACTTATGCATCAGATAATACATCGAATACATCAGATAGTATATTACTCACACCCGTACATGTATCCACTCCAATATCAACATCTACAGCAATAACAGAAACATCACCAACCACGACAACAACGGAAACTAGTTCGGCTACTCCGACTGCAACGTCACAAAACACTATCGATATTGCAGCTACTGATAGTGAATATACCAATAGTGATGTCACATGAGAAAGTTACTAATATTTATCGCCATATTTACACTTCTTGTTAGTAGTGGATCTGGGGGAGTACTAAATGTAAATAAAATGGAAGAATTCAATGAAATACGGACAGAATATAAAGTAGATGAATTCGGAATGAAAATATGTACAAACCGTAACCCCTCTTACAACAATGATTTAGATTATAATAAGATTAATGATCCGGAGGAGGGTCTGGATCAATCCCAAATTTATAGCGGAGATTGGGGTGCATTAATAGGCTCAAATTATGTTGCTGCCCAAAGTTTTCGTCCAGAATATAAAACTTTATCCTCCATAAAGCTACTTCTCGCTAAAAGCGGATATCCTGAAGGCAATCTGTACATCAAAATTAGAAGATTTTTAAGAGGATCAGATATAGCTGTTGCATCAATAAATTTTTCTGGTGGTGTAGATTGGAGATTAATTGAATTCAAAAATGTTGACCTCCAACCAGAAAAAGAGTATTATATTTTATTAACTTCTCCCAAGTCAAGAAATGGCTTTTATGTTTGGCGGGGAGGAATAAGTGATGAAGGGTACAAAAATGGGAGGGGATATAAAAGTTATACATACGGTTTGCTATGGAAAAAAGCGAATGTTGATTTTTGTTTTAAAACCTACTATTATTCTCCAGTCGAAAAAGTCGATCAACAGCAACTTGTCGATTCTGGCTGGGGGGTAGGTATTGGTGGTGGGCATTTGACTGCCCAGAGTTTTATTCCTTCCTGCAATATTTTAACTAAGATTGACCTTCACATTTCAAAAGGTAATGGAGAAGATAATTTATACATTAAAATCTCCGATTCTTTAAATGGCTCTGCTTTAACATCTGTAACTTTACCAAGCAATGAAATACCTTGCTCCGTACAATACTTAACCATAAATTTTCCAGATATCAAGGTAAATCTGGGCAATACTTATTATATCATTTTTTCTTCTCCGAATTCCTCTCGCGGAGGATGGTATCTATTCGGAACCTTAGAAGATGTATACAATAAAGGAGAGGCATATTTTTCTGGTAACGGTGGCATTACATGGGGAAATAAAACCTGGTTTGGATTCAAAGAGATTTGGTTCAGAACATATGGACGTGATGGCACTCCTCCAAACATTCCTGAGATATTTGGTCCTGCAACGGGAAAAGTGAGGAAGGAATATACGTACAAAGCTTCTGCCATAGACATAGATGGAGATAATTTATATTATTTATTTGACTGGGGAGACGGTAGATTCAGCGACTGGCTGGGCCCATATAAGTCAGGAGAAGAGATACAGGTCGAAAACAAATGGGGTTCGCCAGGGAACTACGAAATTAGAGTAACAGCTAAAGATGGAAATGGAGGCATAAGTGGATGGTCTGTTCCATTCCCAGTTGGCATAAGCAGATACATCAGTTTTCCTTGTAATTTGGCTCTGTTATTTAAAGGAAAGCCTTTGCATTTTTAACCAATAGGTATGCGACATTGTACATTGTACCACAAATATCGGGGTTTTTAACTCCATATAGACTGATGCAAATGCTATTCTACGGGGAAAAATTTCTCTGGAGTAAGTTCATTAATTTTTTCTGTTGCAACAATCATGCCATTTTCAATGGTAACATATCCATCCTTTTCATATTCCTCAATTATTTTTATTATCACGTTTCTTTCGTTCTCCAGTTCCCTTTCTAATTCTTTGATATTCAACCGCCCCCGAACGCGAAGGCTGACAAATATGATCATAATGATAGCCATAACAATATCCTTTGCCAGCACTTTTTCTGCCGCAACATCTTCAATCTGGTCGGTTTTGTCTGAGATTCTCCACCCCAGAAGCAAAAAGCCATCAATGACCAGTCTTCCAGCCCACGTAAGCCCATAATAATTTTTTTCCTTTGAAATAAAATGCATTTCCTGCAGGGCAGCAAGAGAACGATTAAATGTTGCGGTCGGCATATCAGTTTCCTTCTGAAGTTCTTTCCACCTTATTTTTTCTTTTTCTCTCAAAACCATAAGAATTTTTACGACATTTTCCCTGAGCAGCCTAAAAATTTTATAAACAACATCCTGCTTTCCTTCGTCTTTCATTGTTTATGCAACATATTTCCTTTAATAAAATTTGTTACAAAATGGACTCATGGGTGGCAACTCTTCAGCAGGCACGCCGGCAGCCCATGCAACACTCCTCCTAACAATCCACCAGTTAAACGAGGGAAGAAGTGACTGCCTCTCCTCCCACTGGAACAACCCTTTAAAAAGCATGCTATTGCTACAAGTGTCCTTCTCAACAATCCTTCCTCCACTCCATACAGGATGCTCAGGATGATTACCAAATATCACCACTCTTCCTTTTCCATATTCACACGCTATAGCAGCAGGCTTACCTGCAAGATGTGTCTCTATGAGTTTGCTTTCCATATCCCATAAATCAAAAGGCTCCATGGGATCAAAGTTATACCTCCAAGCATGTATGCTCGTGCTCCTGTTGCCGTTTGGCCTGGAAATGTTTTCATCAGGATACCATGCCAGTATAGTAACATTATTCCCATCTGGAATCAGGGCCGGACCGCCCACCCACCTTATTATCCGCGTATCATACTTATAGCCCCGAAATATTGGATGCTCCCTATTTATTCTGCAATGCTGGCATACACCTGAACCCTCAATAGAAAGATTATACCATACGTATGCCGACTGACCTATGCGGGCAGGGTTTTTTTGTATGATGCTGCAGGCCATAGGGTCCCCCATATCCTGATATGCCCTGACTGGTACGATCCCAATAGCTGATTTATTCATGAACCACTCCCATGCCGTTTCTCCCGTCCATCCTCTTTCTGATGCACTTACAAGACCTTGTGATGCTATATTTGCCCCCCCGCAAGTCCCAAGATAGCCGCCCCCATTTGATACAAAGGCTTTTACCTCGTTTTTCCATCGCAAAAGCCAGCTATTGTCTACAGGCCGTCTGAATTCTTTTCCTATTCCGGGGATAAGAATTAAATCACAACCATCTAGCGCCCCCATTGATATTTGCATATCGGTAACAAATCGGGTCTCGAACCCGTAGGATGAATTCCTAGATGACCATGCATAACCGTTCAGTATTTTCTCCATTTCTGAGGGGGAAGCAAATGAAGGGATTACAGAATCAAGTATCGCAACTTCTATGATTACATGATTTTTTGCTATTGATATTCTATCTATTTTTGTTTTTGAGGAATCATCCAAAGAAAAGGTGCAGGTTGTTCCACTTAACATGAAAAAAAGTACGCCAATTACAACTATCTTTTTCATCATTCTTACTTTAATGCTTTTCGAGTTAAATGCTTTTAGAAAAGCTTATAAATCAACATTCATTATATAGACGTTCATAAAATGAACGTTAAAAATTTGGATGTTAAATATGAAGATATTATTAATCACACCATCCGGCAATCCCAATCGCAGTTTATATGAAAGGGTGCTTGAGAGGGTATATCTCATGTGGCCCCCCATCACATTGCGCCAAATAGAGGCGATAACCCCAGAGAAATACGATGTAGAAATAATAGATGAAAATTATGAAAAGATAGACTATACAAAGCATTATGACTTAGTTGGAATAAGCTATTTTACTGCAACTGCCCCAAGAGCCTATAAAATTGCTGATAAGTTCAGGGAAATGGGAACAAAGGTTGTGCTTGGCGGATACCACGCCTCTGCCCTGCCGGAGGAGGCAAAGCAACATGCGGATGCTGTGGTCATAGGTGAAGCAGAAGAAACTTGGCCAAAATTGATTAACGATATAGAGAAAGATAGATTGAAGCCGTTCTATATTTTGGAAAAGCCAGTAAATACAGATGCCATTCCCAGGGCAACTCTGACAAAAATTCCAAATATCATTAAAATAGGAGGAATAGAAGCTACGAGAGGATGCCCATATGGGTGCGAATTTTGTGCATTATCAAATGTGAGATTCGGGAAAATATACCGTAAAAAGTCAATAAAAAAGGTCGTTCAGGAAATAGTGTCCATACCTTACAAATATTTTATCTTTTATGACGGCTCACTTACGGTTGATATGAATTACACAAAAGCTCTGTTCAAGGAAATCAAACATTTAGATAAAAAGTTTGCAGCTTTTGGCCATGCAAACATGGTAGATGATGAAGAGTTTCTAAAGATTGCAAGCGATGCAGGGTGCATTGCCTGGGATATAGGGTTTGAATCAATCTATCAGACGACGATAGACCAACTAAAAAAAGGGACTAATGTTGTTAAAAAATATGGGCATGTTGTCAAAAAACTTCATGAATATGGGATGGGCGTTATAGGATCTTTTGCTTTCGGTTTTGATGACCATTCCCCAAATGTTTTTGATAAAACTTTAGAAGCCATTCGCGAGTGGGATATAGATTCTATAGGAGTGACCATATTAACCCCGCTGCCTGGAACAAAATTCTACAACAGGATGGAGAGTGAAGGGAGGATACTTACCAAAGATTGGGAAAAATATGATATGTACCATGTAGTTTTCCAGCCAAAGAAGATGACAACAAATGAACTTTATGAAGGGACAACCAGATTTATAGATGAATATTATTCTCTGAAAAATCTGATTAGAAGGTTAATGGGAAATACCAAGAATCTTGGAATTATTTCCTCTCAAACAATGAACTATCATCTTTTGAGTTCAAGAGCAATATACAAATCTGCCTTTAATCAAAGACTGCTTCAAGGAGACTGGAGAAAGTTTATTCCTGCTACACCCAGAGTGCATCCATCAATGGTAAAAAAACGTCTCCGGCATTTCTAGATTATATGTATTTCTCCAGGTAGTGGTTTAGACCCGATATTCCTACAAAATCGTAACGTGGTAGTTTTTACTGCTGAATCGTAAGTTTTTCTGATAGATAAAAATTCATAGTCACCTTGCCAGAAAAAATGAGACGTTACAAAATTTCAGGAATATCTGGTGGAAACATTGCGGGAATTTTTGAAAATCACAAGAGAAAAAATATTATAATTCATTTGCATATACCTATAGGATTTACCGTATAAGATATGCATATGTGATGAAAATGAGTATCCTCATAGGAGTGCGCAGAGAAGATAAGAATCGCTGGGAACGTCGAACTCCCTTGATACCAGAGCATGTCAGAGAACTCAAAGATAAACACTCAATCGAATGTGTAGTTCAACCCTCCAAAATTCGCGTCTTTTCTGATGAAGAGTATGTGTATGCAGGAGCGAAAGTCCAAGATGCTCTTTCCTCTTGTTCAATAATCTTCGCCATAAAAGAAATACCTCCAAAATTATTTGAATGTGGGAAGACGTACGTCTTTTTTTCCCACACCATTAAAGGGCAAAAACACAACATGCCTATGCTTAAAAGAATTCTGGATCTAAAATGCACCTTAATAGATTATGAAAAGATAGTTGATGAAGAGGGGCGCCGCCTTATATTCTTCGGGGGATATGCAGGAATAGCGGGGATGATCGACACCCTTTGGGCCCTTGGAAGAAAGCTTGAGCTAGAGGGAATATCAATGCCCTTCAGCGAGATTCACCAAACCCTTCACCATAAATCTCTCAAAAAAGCAAAAGAAGAGATAATAAAAGTAGGGAAAAAAATCGCAACCGATGGTATTCCAAAGGCTCTCTCTCCTTTAATCTGTGGTTTTGGGGGGTATGGCAACGTATCCAAAGGTGCTCAAGAAATACTCGATCTTCTCCCCATGAAAGAAGTTGAGCCTGAAAAAATCGATTCACTCTACGCCAACCCCTCAACAAAACACATATACAAGGTGGTCTTCGAGGAAAAGGATATGGTTGAACCTTTATCTGGAAAATTTGAACTCAGTGACTACTATGAACATCCGGAAAAATACCGTTCTAAATTCGATAGTTACATTCCTCATCTCACTATTTTTATGAACTGCATCTATTGGAATGGGAGGTACCCACGGTTCGTCACAAAAAATTATATCAGATATCTTTTTGAGCAAAAAGAAAAACCCCGATTAAGGGTGATAGGGGATATTAGTTGCGACATTGGAGGATCAATCGAATTTACGAGTAAGTGCACGAACCCGAGCAATCCGATCTTCATTTACGATCCATTGGAAGACAAAACTGTAGATGGTTTTGAAGGAAATGGAGTAATGGTGATGGCGGTTGACAATTTGCCGTGCGAATTACCGAGGGAGTCATCTACTTATTTCAGCAAGACCCTTTTCCCTTTTGTTCCAGAAATAGCTCACGCTGATTTTCCCTCAAATTTTGATGATTGCGAACTCCCGCCATCCATAAAAAATGCTGTCATTGCATATAAAGGGGAACTGACTCCTAACTACAAATATCTCCAGAGGTATTTGGGAAACAAATAGAAGAGGATGTGAAAAAATGAAAAAAGTGTTGGTACTTGGTGCAGGCATGGTATCTCGGCCGCTTGTCAGATATCTCTTAAATCAACCAGATGTGTATGTCAAAATGGCGAGTCGAACGGTGAGTAAGGCTGAGAAAATAATAAATGCTCATCCAAAGGGGGAAGCGGTATCATTGGACGTCAATGACGACATGTCATTGGAGAAATTGGTATCAGATGCTGACATAGTGGTGAGCCTTTTACCTTACATGTACCACGTCAAAGTGGCGGAACATTGCATAAGATACGGGAAACATATGGTGACCACCTCTTATGTAAGCGATGCGATGCAAGCATTAGATAAAAAAGCAAGAGAAGAAGGGATAATAATTCTGAATGAAATCGGTCTTGATCCTGGCATAGACCATATGTCTGCAATGAAGATTATTCATGCCATACATGATAAAGGTGGGAAAGTAAAAAGTTTCTCATCATATTGCGGAGCACTCCCCGCTCCTGAAGCAAGCAATAATCCGTTTGGTTACAAATTTTCTTGGAGTTCAAAAGGAGTATTGCTCGCATCAAAGAATGCAGCAAAATACCTAGAAAATGGAAAAGAAGTACGCGTATTAGGAGGAAAACTTTTTGAACATTACGCTATCAAGACCATTGAAGGGGCAGGACATTTCGAGAACTATCCCAATAGAAACTCTATCCCCTACATCGATGTCTATGACATACCGGAAACAGAAACGATATATAGAGGTACTCTCCGCAACATAGGGTGGTGTGAAACCATGAAGAAGATAGCAGATCTTGGATATTTGGATGAAACAGAGAGAGATGATATCAAAGAGCTCACATTTAAAGAATTTTTGAGAAAACTTATAAAAAGCACTGAAGGAAATGATCTAAAAAAGGATCTTGCGAAGTATCTCGGTATTGACACATATTCTGCGGTAATGAAAAGACTGGAATGGCTTGGCTTGCTCAGCGACAAACCTCTGCCAAAAGATAAAAAGTCGCCAATCGACATACTCAACAATAAAATGCTTGAAAAGTTGAAATTTGAGAGCGGGGAGAGAGATATGATAGTGCTCCGTCATGAATTTATCGCAGAATATCCGCAACACGACAGAGAATATATCACTTCAACTTTGATTGAGTATGGTGTGCCTCATGAAGATTTTGCTGTCGCGAGAACGGTGGGACTTCCAGCAGCAATTGCGGTAAAAATGATTCTGAAAGAAAAAATAGTGATAAGGGGAGTTCATATACCGGTAATTCCCGAGATTTATAATCCTGTGTTAGACGAGCTTGAGCAAATGGGCATAACATTCAAAGAAAAAACTGAAGTTTTGCATACGTAATACACAACAAAGTGAAATTTTTACCTTCCAAATTTTTCATGTATCTAAAGTCATCTGTATTTTTTGTAGTAGTCTTTTAGGGCTTTTTTAGACGAATGCCATTTACCATTAATTTTTACGCTATCGAGCACACCTTGTCGTGCTCTTAAGCCTAAATAATCATGTGAATAGGGTGAATATTCCACGAGTTCTTTTAAAGGGATTAATTCATATTCTCCTCCAAATGCTGAAAGGAATGAAATGAGGTATTCTTTTATTGCTTTACCAATAAAGTTTGCAAAAGGTTCAATGTTTCCAGTATCTGCCTTGTGTAGTGTTTCATAATATTTTTTTCTATCTCCTTGATGGAGTACAGTAGGCGGATACCCATGATTCATAAGATATAAATTCATTAACAACCTTGCTAATCTGCCATTTCCATCGGTAAATGGGTGTATTTTTACAAATTCATAATGAGCAAATACAGCCGCTTTAACTGGATGGATTTTTGATGCTTTTATTGCGGATATATACTCGTCCATTAGTCCTATTATTTTCGAAAAATCGGGTGGAGTGTATGAAGAACCTTGGATTCTCACATTTTTAGTCCTGTATTTCCCTGCATCATCAAGTATACCCTGTGTCACAAGGAAATGTAATTTTTGTATTGTTTCATGGTTTATAGCGGCTTTAGATTTAGCTAGCTGTAATAGTAAACCAAATGCTTCCGCGTTGTTTTTTGCCTCCAAGTGATCTTTCAAAGGTTTGCCGCCTATCGTGATTCCTTCTTCTATTACAAGCTTTGTTTCTGCCAATGTGAGCGTGTTCCCTTCAATGGCATTGGAGTCATATGTATGCCTAATTCGAATATCTTCAAGAAGATTTTTTAATACATCTTGTGGTAACGGTCGTTTTAAATCCAATTCCTCTTTTTTGTTATTTATACTCTCCAGTAATCCCGTATCCATAGATATATCGGTATCCGATAATATTTTCATAATCCGATATACAACTTTTAGTATATATCGATATCGGCTATTTTTTGATTTATCCGATATTTCAATCAAATTAAGATTGATTTTTCTCAAAAAAGGAAGAGGTGCCATTTCCGAGATAACAACAAAGGCGTTAGCTGAGTTTTTTGAAAATCATAAGAAGGAGTATTTAAATCCATAGGTTTTTGGGACATCCCATTTTCTACACCTTTTATCTCTACCTGGTGAATATACTATTGGGTGATGGGATCATGAACAAAAAATGACATATACTTGCTGAAAAAAGAGTAGGCAGAAAAATGGGCCCGGCCGGATTCGAACCGGCGACCATCTGGTTATGAGCCAGACGCTCCACCGGGCTAAGCTACGGGCCCTAAAACCCATATATAAACCGGATATATAAAAAATTTGCATATATGCGCTCCATTCCAAATAATGCAAGACATCATAGCATAGTCTCTACGAATAGGAATTTTTCCTGAAAAATTTCGACATTTTTTATAAAGAGCAATGTCTTATCTCTTGGAGTGGGATGAGATGACACTCTATGAATTTGGACAAAAAATTCGCAAAGCCATAA
>JAYEJS010000128.1 GCA_034660695.1 Candidatus Thermoplasmatota archaeon
CAATTTTTTTCTTCGAGGGACCTTTTCTGGCAGTCTTTGCTTTGCCCGTTTTGGTTTCCCCCTTCTTAGTTGCGCCCATAATAAAGAATTGTATAAAAATTGTTCTATATAAAAATTACTGATGGCAATCACAATGCGTGGTCTTGAGAAACCACAATACAGGAAAGGAAATGAATGAGAACATGAGGACATATTACAATTTCATAAGGGGGCATAGTGCATTGAACGGAAAAACACCGTCAGAGATGGCAGGGATTGGCTTAAATCTTGGAAGGAATAGATGGTTTGGATTGATTGAGCGAGCTATCTAACTGGTATGATGGATATTTTAGTACAGTTTCCAATCAATACTATATATAATCCCTGCCATTTGAAAAATCCATTGAAACCATAAATTTCCGCTCTCGAACCCGCCCATCCACCAAAAAGATTAAACTCTTGTATTCCATTTTCATCTTCTACAATGAAAATTCCCGGAAGGAACGGGTATCTATAACTCAAATCGATTTTTTCTTCATCAAAATCTCTCACATAATATACATTAGAGATTATGAAAAGTGCGGCATTGTAATATGTTCTGTCGCCATAATTTGTCTGTGGTAGTATTGATACCTTTTTATCATTACTATCAGCGATTGATACCATCGCTGTGCTTAAAAGGATGCCAATGATGCAGGCAACCAGTATGTTTTTTCTCATACTCCTTCTTCCGATATTACTTAATTTCTGCATTAAAAGAAATAAATAAAAATTCATTTATAAAACTATTCATCACATTACATAATCACCTACGACTCGAATGTAATACCCAACTAAAAATCATGGAAAAGCCCCGTATTTGACAGCCACCATTCATGCCTCGAATTTATTGACAGAACTGCCTTGTCCTCACCACAATTTTTATAAATACTGGTTGTATTATCATAATTGTAGGCCCAAGTTCATTCGGTTGCCCTCTGAGCTTTTGCTATGAAGGGAGTTTTGTCCATCTTGGGCTAAATGACATGGAGATTTGAGAACTCCGCATAGAGCGTGCTCTCTCAAATCTGACACACGCATTGGCACAATGGTGATGTTTGGTCGGTTAATATACGTGACCATTTCCTAGCACAACACCGGTTGATCCTGCCGGAGGCTACTGCTATTGGAATCCGACTAAGCCATGCGAGTCTAAAGGACTTCGGTCCTTGGCGGACGGCTCAGTAACACGTGGAGAACCTGCCCTCAGGTGGGGGATAACCCCGGGAAACTGGGAATAATACCCCATAAGTCTAGGATGCCGGAATGCTTCTAGGCTGAAAGTTCCGGCGCCTGAGGATGGCTCTGCGGCTTATCAGGTTGTAGTGAGGGTAACGTCCTCACTAGCCTATGACGGGTACGGGCCCTGAAAGGGGATGCCCGGAGATGGACTCTGAGACACGAGTCCAGGCCCTACGGGGCGCAGCAGGCGCGAAAACTCCGCAATGCTCGAAAGAGTGACGGGGGGATTCCAAGTGCCTACGCTCAGCGTAGGCTGTTCAGATGCCTAAAAAGCATCTGGAGTAAGGGCTGGGTAAGACGGGTGCCATCTGTGGCAGCAGCCGAAGATTTGGCTTGCTACTGCAAGGCATAAGCCGCCGCGGTAATACCCGCGGCCCGAGTGGTAGCCAATTTTATTGGGCCTAAAGCGTCCGTATCCGGTCTGGTAAATGCCTGGGTAAATCGTAAGGCTTAACCTTATGAATTCCGGGTAGACTGTCAGACTTGGGACCGGTTGAGGAAGAGGGTACTTTAAGGGTAGGAGTGAAATCCTGTAATCCTTGAAGGACCACCAGTGGCGAAAGCGCTCTTCTAGGACGGGTCCGACGGTGAGGGACGAAAGCCAGGGGAGCAAACCGGATTAGATACCCGGGTAGTCCTGGCCGTAAACGATGTGGGCTTTGCATTGGGGGTTTTACGAGAGCGCCCAGTGCCGAAGCGAAGGCGTTAAGCCCACCGCCTGGGAAGTATGGTCGCAAGGCTGAAACTTAAAGGAATTGGCGGGGGAGCACAGCAACGGGAGGAGCGTGCGGTTTAATTGGATTCAACGCCGGAAAACTCACCGGGGGAGACTGCCGTATGTGGGTCAGGCTGAAGACCTTTCCCGAATAAAAGGCAGAGAGGTGGTGCATGGCCGCCGTCAGCTCGTACCGTAGGGCGTTCTGTTAAGTCAGATAACGAGCGAGACCCCTGCCCTTAGTTGCCACTTTGGAGTCCGCTCCAAAAGCACACTAATGGGACCGCTGGTGATAAACCAGAGGAAGGAGGGGGCAACGGTAGGTCAGTATGCCCTGAATCCCTCGGGCTACACGCGCGCTACAAAGGCTGGGACAATAGGTTGCAATGCCGAGAGGCAAAGCTAATCCCGAAACCCAGTCATAGTTCGGATTGAGGGCTGTAACTCGCCCTCATGAAGCTGGATTCCGTAGTAATCGCGGATCAACATCCCGCGGTGAATATGCCCCTGCTCCTTGCACACACCGCCCGTCAAGCCAGGCGAGTTGGGTTTGGGTGAGGGTCTGCTTTATGGCAAATTCGAACCCATGCTCAGCAAGCGGGGCTAAGTCGTAACAAGGTATCCGTAGGGGAACCTGCGGATGGATCACCTCCTACGTTTATTTTCGACCAAACGCCAAATTTGTGCCAGTGCAAAGATGGGCCGGTAGATCAGTGGAAGATCGCCTGCTTTGCAAGCAGGAGGCCATGGGTTCAAATGCTGGGCATCCGGCAGAATATCCCATCCGGTCCATTCCACGCCAGTTGGTCTGTACAGTATCAATTGGTATGGACTGAGAAATGGCATGAGCTGCCGTTTCCGTGAAGTCATGCATATGCAACCTGGACGTAAAAAAGAGCTGCAAAGTCATCTGGGGAATGGCTTGGCTCAGGCACCGAGGAAGGTCGTGCCAAGCTGCGATATGCTCCGGGTAGGCGCAAGGAGCCTTTGATCCGGAGATTACCTAATGGGTCTTCCTATCACGGTAAACCCGTGATAATTCCGCATGGAATTGGGAACGCGGGGAATTGAAACATCTTAGTACCCGCAGGAGAAGAAATCAATTGAGATGCCGTGAGTACTGGCGAAAGAAAGCGGCACAGGGCAAACCGAATCTTTTGTCGAAAGACAGGAGAGATGTGGTGTTCGGACCCCATTACTTCCTCACTGGCGAACTCGAATTTGCCTGGAATGGCATACCATAGAGGGTGATAGTCCCGTAGAGGTAAGTCAGAAGGAAGATTGCGGGTGTTCCAGAGTAGCGCGCGTTGGATATCGCGTGTGAATACGGGAGGCATAAACTTCCAACCCTAAATATGTCCTGAGACCGATAGCGCACTAGTAGCGTGAGCGAAAGATGAAAAGTACCTCAAATAGAGAGGTGAAAAGAGCCTGAAACCAGATGATTACAGACGTATAGGGCGTGAAAGCGTTGCACCTCTGCTTTGTAGAGGGAAGGCAGCGTCCTATTATACGTTTCGAAAAATGGGCCAGGGAGTTTCTGTTAATGGCAAGGTTAATCTCGAAGGAGAGAAGCCGTAGCGAAAGCGAATGCCCGCAGGCAACGAGGGGCAAGGTGTGTTCGCCTTGAGTCATTGGCAGACGACCCGAAGCCGGTCGATCTATGCGTGGCTAGGTTGAAGCCCAGCGAAAGCTGGGTGGAGGACCGAACCGATACTGACGTGCAAATCGTTCGGATGAGCTGCGTATAGGGGTGAAAGGCCAATCTAGACCGGTGATAGCTGGTTCCCCCCGAAACTACTTGCAGGTAGACCTCTGGCGAGGTAGGTGGTGTGGTAGAGCACTGATCAGGCAGTTAGGGAGGGAAACCTCTCGCTGTTTTGTCAAACTCCGAATGCGCCACCGCTGTAGACCCAGGGAGTAAGGGCATCTGGGGTAAGCTTGATGTCCGAAAGGGAATAAACCCAGCTCTACGTTAAGGTCCCTAAGTATCGGCTAAGTGTTATCTAAAGGGAGTTCATATCCTAAAACAGCCAGGAGGTTGGCTTAGAAGCAGCCATCCTTTAAAGAGTGCGTAACAGCTCACTGGTCGAGGGTGTGGGCACCGAAAATGGACGGGGCTTAAGTCGGTCACCGATACGTAGACATGAGAATGAGTAGGGGGGCGCCGTGCGTGGGTAGAAGTTGGGGCGTGAGCTCCAGTGGACCGCGTACGGTCGAGAATCCTGGTGAGAGTAGCAGCAAAGTCGGGTGAGAATCCCGACCGCCGAAGGGGCTAGGGTTCCTTGGCAATGTTCGTCAGCCAAGGGTTAGTCGATCCTAAGGCCTGTCCTAATTGGAACAGGTCGAAAGGGAAGTAGGTTAATATTCCTACACCACTACAGCCTTTGCTTCATACATGACGCATCTGGATAGACTGAGTAGTGCCGTCGCACTATCCAAGCGTTTAAACCCGGGGAGTACCGTAATGGTGAGAACCGAGTGAATGCGTGATGGGGTTTCTAATTGAGGGAACTTCAGTTGATTCCTGGTGCCCGTGAAAAGTGTATGAAGGTCATCTGTAGTGTTCGTACCGAGAACTGACACAGGTGCCCCTGGGTGAGAAGCCCAAGGCGTGTCGGCATAATCCACCTGAGGGAATTCGGCAAATTAGCCCTGTAACTTCGGGATAAGGGGTGCCTGCCTTGTAGAAGGCAGGCCGCAGTGACTAGGGGACTCCGACTGTTTAATAAAAACACAGGTGGCAGCTAGCCCGTAAGGGTGTGTATTGCCGCTGAAACCTGCCCAGTGCGGGTACCTGAAAGCCCAGTCCAATGGGAAGAAGGGCCTGTAAACGGCGGGGGTAACCATGACCCTCTTAAGGTAGCGTAATACCTTGTCGCTTAATTGGCGACTTGCATCAATGGTCCAACGAGAGTCCTACTGTCCCCAGGTGGAGCCCGGTGAAATTGACTTACTGGCGCACAGTCCAGTACCGTCCAGCTGCAAGAGAAGACCCCGTGGAGCTTTACTACAGCCTGTTGCTGGGATACGGTCTTGAGAGTGCAGTGTAGGTAGGAGCCGTCGAAGCCAGGACGCCAGTCCTGGTGGAGGCGCCAATGAGACACTACCTTCCCAAGGTCGTATTTCTAACCCGTAAGGGGACACCAGCAGGTAGGTAGTTTGGGTGGGGCGCCACGCCCCTGAAAAGATATCAGGGGCGCCCAAAGGCCATCTCAGCCCGGTCAGAAATCGGGCGTAGAGTGCAAGGGCAAAAGATGGCTTGACGCGAATTCGCAAAGCAAGAATTCGCGATGTGAAAGCAGGGCCTAGCGAACCAATGCTTCTTATTTATGGGGGGCATTGATAACAGAAAAGTTACCCCAGGGATAACTGAGTTGTCTCCAGCAAGAGCCCATATCGACCTGGAGGCTTGCTACTTCGACGTCGTCTCTCCGCATCCTGGCAGTGCAGCAGCTGCCAAGGGTAGGGTTGTTCGCCCGTTAAAGCGGATCGTGAGATGGGTTTAGACCGTCGTGAGACAGGTTGGTTTCTCTGCGCTGGACGTGTTGATGCCTGAAGGGAAGAACCCCTCGGTACGAGAGGAACGGGGGCTCGTAGCCTCTGGTTTACCAGTTGTCCGACAGGGCATGCTGGGCAGCTACGCTATAAAAGATAACCGCTGAAAGCATCTAAGCGGGAAACTTACCCTAAAACGAGGCATCTATGGGACTCGGGTATAAGACCCGGTTGATAGGACTGGGGTGTAAGCAGCAAGCTTCGGCGAGCTGTTCAGCCCGCAGTTACTAACCGTCCTGCAGCTCTCGTTAAACAGGTTGCGTATGCTTTATGGGCTTGATGGTCATAGCAGCAGGGAAACACCCGGTCTCATCCCGAACCCGGAAGTTAAGCCTGCTACGTGCTATTGAGTACTATGGTGCGCGAGCCCATGGGAGAGATACCCTGAAAAGGGCCCGGGTCTATGGCTTAGGCGGAGAGCCCTGTTGTCCTTCGGGACTTCGGTGTAAACTCTGCTGTTTGAAGGCTATAGATCCTCGGTTTGCTATCAAGCCCTTCTTTTCATTTTTTGATTATTTTACACTTATATTTCTATGTCAACAATTTTGTTCATCAAAAACAGTATAAAGACGGATTGCATTATATTATTGGCGGAAAAAATGAAAGGAAAAACAGCAATAGCATTGCTGATGGCTGGACTGTTCATCCTGCCAATTACAATGGGGCTATTAGTAAACGCGATGCATTGGCCAGGTGAACCAAACGAATTGCAACCGCCATACCACTATCCAAAAAATATAGGGGATATCATCGCCGCTGAATGCCACTGGCAAAAGAAAATAGGTCAAAACCGATGGGACCATGCTCTTATATACGTTGGAGAACTTGGAGATGATGATTGTGTAGAAGCCGATCCCCACATGGAATATGGATTCCCACAATATCTGTGGAAAGGCAAAGTTGAATACACGAGTATAAATAAGACACGCGACGATTATAGATGGGGGCATGCCCAAGCAGAAGTGGACACAAGTCAGTCTATCAGGGATCATGCTGTAGAATTTGCAAAGGATAGAGCAGATCAGGAGAGGAAATTTGATTTCAGCTCCTCTGGTAATAGCAAACAAATAGACGGTCCAACTTGGCTTCCAGCAGGCAAGTACTATTGCACCGAGATAGTATGGGCAGGCTATGCAGATGGAGGGAAAGACCTAGATCCAGGTTTGTACAATCCCGTTTGGGTGGAGGAACTCATCTACCACAGCGATGTTGATATATACTGGCAGTGGGGTGGTCCTGACTAGTCATGCAGCAAGCTTTCAAGGTAGCTCTGCCCTCTTTCTTTTATTTTTTCTAAACAGCAAAAACTAAATGACAAAAAGGGGTAGAATGAAAAGAGAAATGATAAAGAAAGTTGTTATCATCCCAATAATTCTTATTCCTATACTAGTAATGGTTTCTTCATCGATGAATTTACAGGAGGGAAAAGAAAATGTTAACGAAGAATGGAACAAAACATTTGGAGGAAACTATAACGATAAAGCAGAATGGGTTGTACAAACAAATGATGGGGGGTATATTATTGCCGGATACACTGGTTCTTATGGAGCTGGAGACCTTGATTCGTGGATCATAAAGACTGATCCAAATGGAAATGAAATATGGAATAAATCATTTGGAGGAAAAAAAGAAGATGTTGCATACTGCGTTAGAGAGGTGAATGACGGAGGATATGTAGTTACAGGATACTCCCGTTCTTTTGGAAATGGAAGGGAAGATGTCTGGCTAATAAAAACAGATGAAAATGGAAATGAGGAATGGAATAAAACATTTGGAGGAAAAGAAGGAGAATATGCATTATCTGTGATACAAGCAAAAGATGGTGGATATGTTATTGTAGGGAATACTGAATCTTATGGAGCTGGAGATAAAGATATATGGCTAATAAAAACAGATGAAAATGGAAATGAGGAATGGAATAAAACATTTGGAGGAAGAGCTACAGAATTTGGAAATTACGTTATACAAACAAGAGATGGAAGATACGTTGTTGGAGGAGAAACTGAATCTTATGGTCATGGGAAATTAGATATATGGCTAATAAAAACAGATGAAAATGGAAATGAGGAATGGAATAAAACATTTGGAGGAAGTAGTATGGACAGAGGAGAGGACGTTATCCAAACAAAAGATGGTGGCTATGCGATTACTGGAGAATCAAGACCTCATATAACGGTATGGGATGATGTCTTTCTCATAAAAACCAGTGAAAATGGAAATATGGAATGGATTAAGTCATTTGAAGGAATACATCAGGATCTCGGATATTCCATCATCCAGACAAACGATGGATACCTAATTGGAGGAACGACACATTCTTATGGTGCTTCAGCTTTAGCAAATTTCAAGGCTTGGTTGATAAAAACAGATAAAGGTGGAAACGAGCAATGGAACAAAACATTTGGTAAAAGAGGAAGGGAATCAGCAGATTGTATCATACAAGCTAGCGATGGTAGCTACATATTTGTTGGAGGTACTGATAGTTATGGTGCTGGAAAGGAAGATGCATGGTTAGTAAAATGCCAGGATTATCCTCCTCCAAAAATAAAAATTGTGAAGCCAAGAAAAGGATGGCTTTACATATTTGATAGAAAAATAATTCCAATTGGAAAAACGATAATTTTAGGAGGAATTACAGTAAAAGTTGAGGGTTACGATTCTGAAGAAAAGATAAATAGAGTTGAATTTTATCTAGATACTCCAGAGGCTTATGAAAGAGAACCTAGAGCAATTATTTACGAACCTCCATATGAATGGAAATGGGATGAGCCAGCAATTGGCCCTTGCTTAATAACATCTGCAGCTTATTATGGTAATACCGAAGCTCATGCGGCCGATATAATAAATTTATGGATATTCAACATCTAATATACCTCTTATTTCTTGGTTTTATATAGGTAGAGCCCATGGGAGAGATACCCTGAAAAGGGCCCGGGTCTATGGCTTAGGCGGAGAGCCCTGTTGTCCTTCGGGACTTCGGTGTAAACTCTGCTGTTTGAAGGCTATAGATCCTTGGTTTGCTATCAAGCCCTTCTTTTCATTTTTTGATTATTTTACACTTATATTTCTATGTCAACAATTTTGTTCATCAAAAACAGTATAAAGACGGATTGCATTATATTATTGGCGGAAAGATGAAAAGAAAATATAAAACAATAGGTGTGTTGGTGGTGGTAGGGGTATTTGTTATACCGATGATGCCAGTAAAAGCTTGGACTCCTCCGGATGATGCAAGAGACATCGTTGTTACAGAATGCAAAGGAATTAGAGATCTGCCAGGTGAATTAGATCATACTGCAATATACGCTGGCAGTAACGAGATATTAGAAGCAGATCCACGTTTCGAGAAATGGAAACCATGGGAAAGATGGCTTTATCCAACAAATCATAGGCGATTACATCAAAAATCATATTCTGGCAATGAAAACTATGGAAGAGCCGAAAGAGACGAGTTAGATGAATTATTTAATCCAAAATATTACAGCATACAAATATACCTAAGGGTACCGGATGCATACTCTGTTTTACCAGATATCGTTGATTTTGCACAAGATAAGGCGGATCGCAAATGGGTAGTAGGAGGAATACCAAATAAATCGAGGCCATTTGATTATATATCTTTTTGGAGTGAATACACAAAACAGGTAGACAACCCCAATGACCCGAATTCTCTTGGATTTGGATATTATTGCTCAGAGCTAACATGGGCTGCATATAAATCAAAGGACTTCAACTTAGATCCCAATGGCAATGAAGTCAGACCGCAAGACATTTATGATAGCGATATAACTGAGGAATATAGAAGATACACAACATAAATTAAAATCCTCTTTCTTATTTATTTTTATTTTTAAAAATGAAAAAGAAAATGAAAAAAATAATAATTTCTCTTTGTATCGGAGTATTTGTAGTACTCATTCCGTCAATATCATTCAATTTAACTAAAGATTTAACTAAAGAGGAAGACGAAGAATGGAATAAAATATATGGGGAAAGCTTTGCTGAAGCATATGACATTGAACAAACAAGTGATGGACATTTCATTATTGCAGGGCACACTAAAAATTGGACTGCATGGCTTCTAAAAATAGATAAACAAGGAAATGAAATATGGAATAAAACATATGGAGAAGGAATATTTTATAGCATTGTTGAGACAGAAAGTGGATATACCATAGGCGGATATACTGAATCACGTGGAGCAGGAAAAGGAGACTTTTGGCTTGTTAAAGTGGATAAACAAGGAAATGAAATATGGAATAAAACATATGGGGAGGGAAATATGGAATCGGTAAGAAAGGTTATATCAACAAAAGATAGATACCTTATGGTTGGAATAAAAAGGTATCCGCCTAGAGAGGATGGATACAGCGATTCTAATATTTGGCTTGTTAAAGTGGATAAACAAGGAAATGAAATATGGAATAAAACATATGGAGGGAATTGGACAGAAGATGGACAAGACATTATAGAAATAGAAGATGGGTATTTAGTCTCAGGAAGAACATATTCATATGAAAAATATGGGGGGTGGGACACTTGGCTAATTAAAATAGATAAACAAGGAAATGAAATATGGAATAAAACATATGGATGGTGGGATTTCGAAACGGAAGCTTACATAATTGAAATAGAAGATGGTTACATGATTACGGGATCCACTCTTTCTACTTATGTAGGATTTTGCGTTGGGTATCTAATAAAAGTAAATAAGGCTGGGGAAGAAATATGGAGTAAAAAATATGGATATAAAGCAGAGAAATTTCGAGATATTTAAAAAATAGAAAATGGATATATTTTAGTAGGGCTTACTGAGGGATATGGTGTAGGAGATTTTGATGCTTGGCTTTTAAAAATAGATGAGGAAGGAAATGAAATATGGAATAAATCATTTGGAGGAAGAGGAAGAGATCGTGCTTATTCAATAGAAATAAAAAACGATAATTATTTTATTGTTGGAGAAAAAATAGAAATGCATGGATTATAAAATGTGCTGATTATCTCCCACCTAAAATAAAAATAGTTAGACCAAAGGAAAATTATCTGTATATTTTTGATAGAGAAATAATGCCATTTAACAAAACAATGGCACTCGGGAGCATCACTATAATTGCTGAAGTTTATAATCCTATAAATGGTACAATAAAAAGAGTAGAATTTTATCTTACTTTTTCAGGGAGAAAATATGAATACGAGCCAAGAACAGTTTTATATTCTCCTCCATATGAATGGAAATTTGATGTGCAAACGATCTCGTTGTTCAGGCCAGTGGAAATTACCACTGCTGCCTACTATGAAAATGCAGGAGGAGTAGCAGTAGATAAAAAAGAGGTTTATATTATAAAGTTGGCGGCTTCTGTCTCTACCTTGCATTCATAAGGTTTGCTATCAAGCCCTTCTTTTCATTTTTTGATTTATTAGCTCGAAAATGATATAGAAAGCAATAAAAACCGTCGGGCATTTATTCTAATATGAGTATTGAAGTTGAAATAAAGGACATGAAACAGCGTTTAGCTGAAATTTCAGATAAGCTGGATGAACTACTGCAGGAAAAGGAAACCATTTCAATTATGAAACTGTCAGAAAAATCTTTATCTAAATTCTTTAATAACGAACCAGACATTTACAAAATAGAAGATTTAAAGGTAAGATACAAATGAAAGGAAAATTTGTTTTGATTCCATTTCCATTCACTGATTTAGCTATCGCAAAATTAAGACCGGCACTGGTAATCCACGAAGAAAAGAAAGATGTCATTGTTGCATTTATATCCTCAAGAATTCCATCGGAGATATCCATTACAGATGTGGTTATAACCGCTGAACATCATGCCTTCAAAAGAACTGGTTTAAAGGTTGATTCTGTTATAAAACTTGACAAAGTTGCAACCGTGTTAAAAGATTTAATTGTTGGTGAGCTAGGAGAGGTGGATGAAACTTTGCGAAAAGAAATAAATGAGAAATTGAGAAAGATATTCACAATTTGAAGTCATTTTTTCAACTCAAAAGTAATATGCTATCAAGCCCTTCTTTTCATTTTATGTTTTTCGTATTTTTATTGTCCTATTTTTGTTGTTCTCCCAGAACAATTTTGTCGGTAGAAATCAATATACCCCCCCGCATTACATTATTGGTGAGAAAAATGAAAACGGAGCAGGGCGGAAATTTAGAAAAGGAACCTAACCCTGCGGGTCAAAAAGGAGGGAAAATGCCGAAAATAAGAAGAGCATGCCCGAAAGGTGGAATTCCGACTGAGGCGCTATATAAATATCGGAAAAACAAAAAGGGGGAAAGATAAAATGCCAATGGAAGAACCCATATATGAAGACACCGCGACCCCTGGCTGCGGCGAAGGTTTACTCTTCTTCTGTGGACTCGACGAACAATATTTCTGTTCCGGCCTTTTATTCAATTTTTGGTGTAGTGTGCCACAACGCCCATTCGTTCTAGCAGTAGAGTAGTTGCTCCCTAGCTAGAAGGAACTACTATAACCTCCGGAAATCAGACAACGATTTAGTTAGACTATTAACTAGGAGATGTATTCCAGATGTATCCAACGTTAGAAAAAAACATTGAGTTAAGGTTTCAACCAACAGAAGCAGAGGTAATAAATAGAGGGAAGTTAAACTTCACGGCGGTTAACGATGTTGGGGCGGAAATCCTTGCGAGTTGCGATGGGAAAACTCCTATTGATGAAATATGTAGGAGAATGGCCCAGAGACACGATGACACCGTTAGAAGGGTGAAACCGATTATTTTAAGGTTCCTAGAAAAGGCAGAGAAAAGAGGACATGTCTCCTTTCATGACATATCTCAAGATCATTGTGGCACTATCTCAGGCAGCCGAAAGTATTTTACGCCAATACAGGCGTCTGTAGAGCTTACTATGGCATGCAATCTTAAATGCAGACATTGCTACGCGAATTCGGGGACATCAAAATCCAACGAGCTCTCTACGGAAGAATTTTTAGATATCTTTAGCAAGCTTTACAAAGTAGGCGTTGTTAGAGTGACTCTTACGGGCGGAGAACCTTTGCTTCACAATGATCTTCCCGAAATCCTAGAATTTTGCTTCAAAAAATTTCATTTGCAATTACTGACAAACGGTATTGGCGTTACCGAAAAAATAGCAAGACAATTATCTAGGTATATAGTCACTACACAACTCAGTTTGGACGGAGATAACTCGAAAACACATGACTACATGAGGGGAAAGAAGGGGGTCTTCGAAAAAACCATTAAAGCGATTAAAATACTAGTCAGACATAGAGTACCCACAGTTGTTGCCATGTCGGTAACACCATTCAATATAGACCAAATTGAGGGATGTCTTCATCTTGCGCTAGATCTAGGGGTTGCAGGATTCAGGGTAGGGGGTTTAACCCCAACTGGAAGAGCAAAGGATCTTGGATGGGAATTAAATGAAGAAGAATATAACGGGGTAAGGAAAACCAGGAGGAAACTTGCGAATAAATACAAAGACCAAATTTGGGTAGAATCGGAGGAAAGCTTAATTACCGGGGAAGAACGGACTGAAAAATCAAATGATAGGAGGAAAATAACTGTTGAGACAAAAGATAAGCCAAGGAAAATTAAACCGAGAAATTGTGGCGCAGGTTATAGAATGTTAGTGATATCTCCTACTGGAGAGGTTAGACCATGCCCTATTATAAGCGACGAAAGATTGGTTATTGGAAATATAAAGAACGAGGGCATCAAAAATATCTTAAATCATAGAATAGCAAAAACCTTGCCGGAAGTCATTGCTCCAATCAAAGAAATCTGTGGCGAATGCAAGTATTTTTATAGATGCGAAGGCTGCATAGGTACTGGCTTAGTACAATGTACGGAAATAGAAGATTGCAACTGGGCAAAAAAAGAATTAAGAAAATTACCAAAAGTTCAAGGGAAGTTTTAAAAAGTTGTATGCGTTGGAAAGAAACATGGATAAGATGAAGAAGTTAATGAAGATGATAGCCATTCCGATGGTGATACTATTATTATCTGCAAGCAGCATGACAAATATAGCTTGCAACGTAAAAATTAATCATCAGCTTCAACAATCAATCGATGAAGTCGTACTTCAAACCAATTTCAAGCCTCATGTTGTTGTAGCTATGATAGATTCTGGCATAAATGTTTACCACGAGATATTCAGAAGAGAAGATATGGTGCAGCACCCTTCTACATATATTGGAGGATTTCCGGAAGATGCAGAGGCAATCAATTTAACTTTTGGTGATGATTGGGAAAGCAACTATGAGAATGATAAGGAAATATGGGAAAACCTTGAAGAAAAAAAATTATACTGGTTTCCGCATACAAATATCATTGGCATATCCTTTGGGCAGTCAACTTGGTATGGAAGAGAAGAGCCTGGAGATCCTATTTTAGATGATGTTGGCCATGGAACAAGTACATCTTCTATTATAGAAAAAATAAATCCTAATGTAACAATTTTGATGGTTGAAACGGGAGGAAATAAACTGAAAGAGGCTTTGTCGTGGACAGTAAATCGGTCATGGATTGATATTATTGTTCCCGAGTTTGGTGTCTGGTATCGTCCACGCATGCTTTTCTGGACAACAATTTGGTGGTCTGGCTTTCAAGAAATTTCCAAAAGAGGAGTGAAAAATGGAAAAATAATTGTTACAGCCGCTGGCAACAGACCATGGATAATCCCAGAGCTTTCTTACATATCCGGACCACCATGGGTTATTTCCGTTGGAGGAGCAGAAGGATATTGTCATGGAATAGACTTATCGACAGCCAAAAGTGCTGACTACGTTTCAACATTTACGAGAAAAATTGCATTTCATTTTAATACATCAACATACTGGGTGGGGTCAGGAACAAGTTTATCTATTCCGACGGTAGCAGGTACGCTATCTTCAATCATTTTAAAGATAAGAGAGGAATTGAATGAATTATACCTATGGAATAAGGAATGGGGCATTGATTGATGTCCCAGAAGAAGGAATTCATATTACAAACTGGGATATAAGGAATACACTAAACCATACTGCCACCTATTGGAACACAAGTGATTGGAGTTTTTATGACTGGATATTTAAATGGCCATGTAGAAATGCAATTGATCCTTATACTGGTGAACCTGTTTCTTTATGGCTCAAAATTTTATTGAGGATAGTGACTGCAAATATCCCTGTAAACCCAGTTGCTCCTTGGCTACAAATGAGTTGGGGATTTGTGAATGAAAGCATAGTAAATGATACAATAGATGTTTTACTCGGCAAAAAAGAAATGCCGGAGAAACCAGAAGGGGCAATAAGATATATGGAAGCCATCTATAAAATTCGAGAAATGATTTGGAGAAGTTATTCATGATGGACAACATCGTACTATGCGGAATGAGCAATGATCAAAGAAATTTGTCGAGGTGAATTAAGAAACGATGTCAGCGATCATAACCACTGATTTAATAAAGAAATACAAAACCTCCTTTTCCCTTAAAAAACTCTTAGGAAAAAGAGATTTTATCCAGGAGACAGTAGCATTGAATGGCCTTTCATTTTCGGTTGGTGAAGGAGAAATCTACGGGATTTTAGGTCCAAATGGAGCTGGTAAAACCACTTTAATCAAAGTCTTAGCAACGATATTGTTGCCAGATGGTGGGGATGTTGAAATCCTTGGCTATAAGTTGCCTAGAGATGAAAAGAAAGTGAAAGATTTAATTGGTTTAAGCCTTGGGGAATATGAAAGAACATTCCAATGGAGGATAACTGGGAAACAAAATTTAGAATTCTTTGCAGCATTATTTGGCACACCGAAAAACTCTGTAAAAGATAAGATAGATGAGGTTTTATCTCTAGTTGGCTTAGAAGATAAAGCAGACACGTTGTTTTTGGAATATTCCACCGGCATGAAACACAAGCTAGCTATTGCTAGAGCATTACTTAATGATCCAGAGGTATTGCTCTTCGATGAACCAACAGCTGGTCTAGATGCTAAAACATCAAGAGAGGTTGGTAATTTTATAAGAACATTAACAAAAAATGGTACAACCATTATCTATACGACCCATCGCCTAGAAGAAGCTGGGAATCTCTGTGATAGAATTTTAATTTTAAATCAGGGGAAAAAGGTTGCGGAAGAGAGCCCAACCAATTTGAAAAAACTTGCTAGTGAAACAGAGGTTTTGCAAATAGAATTGAATGAGGTTAACGATTTATTGTTAGAGCAAATCCAAAATCTAGATGGAATTAAGGATGTTTACCTGACCGGCCCAAGGATAATAAGAATTCATTGTAACCAAATAAACGGGTCGATATATTCAATTTTGGATTTGATAAAATCAAAAGACGTAAAGATAAACCAAATATATTCTTTCACGCCATCCGTACAGGATGCATTCCTAAAATTGACTGGTGAAGAAAAATGAAAAAGTTAATATTAATTTCTTTAGGTATCGAAATACCAATCTTTATCATGGTCTTGCTGTCAATAGCCTTGAACTACAATCCACAAGATTTCATATCGATCGCTCCTTATATTTTGCCGTTTATACTAATTTTCTCGTCTTTAACATTGATATGGTTTTTAATGGGAAAAAGTGGCTCTTTTCGGGTAACATATGCATTTATTAAAAGAAGGTTTCAAGTTTTCACATCTTACAAGTTTCAAATAATATTTACTATTTTTAATATCTTTTTAATGGTCATCATTTTTTATATTGTTGGCAAGCCTTTCGTAGAGATAATGTTTGCTTCTATGTCTGGTGGATTGCTAAATTATGGTGGATACGATTTTCTTACCTTCATCATCGTGGGCATGATAGCATGGCCCATGCTTTTGTCTGGCTACAGTATTGCCTCGCGTAAGATAAGACAGGAGCAATATACCGGTATGTTCGAAATAATGATTCCAACAAAATATGGGGTGAAAGTTTTGCCATTTGCCTCCTTATTGACAGGAACATTAAGCTCTATCACAATGACGATATCTAGTTTGTTAGTCATAATTTTTCTCTTGCATGTCGACCTAAAATTAGGTAATCCCCTTGCTTTATTGGGATTAATCAGCATTATAATCCTCTCTCTTCTGACTATGTGGGAACTGGGCTTAATATTTGGTGGATTGACGGCGATTTATAAACAACTTGGACCAGTTAGCTCAATCCTCCAAACAATAATGATGTTTTTTTGTGGGATTTACATCCCAGTACAAATATTGCCAGCTTATATTAAGCCATTATCTTATGCCCTTCCTTTGACATACGCCTTTAGAGCTATCAGGGCAAGTATGATAAGTGGGCAGGGTATAATGGATTACTTGTGGGATGTGATCGTCCTATTTATTTTCTGCGTTATAATGGTTATAGGCGGATACATAGTGTTTACTAAACTTCTGGACAAAGCCAGGAAATATGGAACAGTTTATGGCTATTGAAGTGCTTCTCTTACGTGTATAATTTTTTCATTTTGCCAAGGTGATGTAGGATAGAGGGTAGAAAGTCGGTAGAAGAACCTTCATTCCCTGAGAGAGAAGGTAGCCATTTTCTTGATTTCTACCACCCATGCTACACCGCCTAACCTCTGGGTAACAAGGTTTATAAATCAGTGAAATATCGATATATGTTGAAAAATACGGATAAACTTTACGAAGGATCGGAAACAGGTTTGCTGCCCGCGATTTAATCCCGAACCATGAGATGAAAAAGAGATTACCTGGTGGGATAAATTGTCCCTCAAAGACTAGGTAAGATGTTTCCTTCACATTCCAGTTGGTTTCGGCAAAACTATAAGAAAAAGAGGTACAGTCGGCTCAAACGACCCGTGAACCCGAGAGCACAGGGGAGCCAACAACAACCTGTCATATACACCCAGAAGAGCCAACTGGTAATAATGCCTGGTATGTGAGTGATATTACAATAACATTAACTGCAACTGATGAGGTAAGCGGTGTAGACCGGTGTAGACTATACACTGTATAGACTTGATAATGGAGCATGGCAGGCATATACAGGGCCATTTGTTGTTGATGGCGATGGAATACATAGCATTCAATACTATTCAGTTGACAATGTAGGGAATAAAGAGGATATAAAAGAAGAGCGGGTGCGAATGAATATTTGTGGATCAGAGATAACTGTCTCAAAGCCAATGAGCTATCTTTTCATCTTCGATAGAGCAATCATGCCATTGCCTGGAGACAAGCCATTGATTATTGGAAGAGCAACAATAATAGCAACCTTTGCGGATGTCGCTACTTCAGGAGTTGACAGTGCTGAGTTATATATTGATGATGAACTCAAAACAAGCTTTGTGAGCGGAGTTGAGTATACATTGAATGAAAGGTTGCTCGGCGACCATACCATTAAAATTGTTGCTTATGACAAAGCAGGCAATAAGGCAGTGAAAGAAATACGAGCGACGATATACAATTTGAATATATTCAAAGACTTCTAACCCTCCTCCCTCCTTTCCCATCTTTTATTCACCAAATATTTTATAACATGGATTTCATTTAGTATGCAATGGAGCTTTTTGTGATACTTGTGGAGCCCAAATATTCTGGCAATGTGGGTGCGGTGGCAAGAGTGATGATGAACTTTGGTTTTCGCAATCTTATCATTGTTTCACCATCGTTTTCCGTCGACAATGACGACTGCAGAAAAATGGCTGTCCATGCCCAGGATATTTTAGATAACGCTGTCATCCTCGACAGTTTCGGAGAAGCGTTGAAACATGTGGACTATATGGTCGGCACCTCTTCCATCGACAGCAAGAATGAAAAGCACCATCTCAGAAATGCTTTGCCGCTGAAAGAATTTTCGTCAGAGGTATATAGGATGGAAGGCGCTGTAGGCATAGCTTTCGGAAGAGAAGATTACGGATTATTCAATGAAGAACTCAAACAATGCGATGTCATGCTGAAAATACCTACCTCGGATGCCTATCCCAGCCTGAATCTGTCCCATGCTGCAGGTGTTGTTTTATACGAACTGTTTTCCCAAAGAAGAGAATTCGAACAGCCCAGGCTTGCCGACAGGATAGAAAAAGAAAAGTTGTATGAATACTTCGACAAATTGCTTGAGAGCATAAACTATCCCGACCACAAAAAAGAAAATACCAAGGTAATGTTCCGCCGCATCATTGGACGAGCAATGCTCTCCAAGTGGGAATACCACACCCTTATGGGCGTTTTTAAAAAATCAAGGACTAAATAGTTTCAAGTGAAAACATAACATCCATTCCTTTCAGGGCGGTGTGGATCTTATCCGCGAGCCATAGAAGCGCCTCCACGTCTGGCTCTTCATTCCATTCGTAAACGAAGTCATAGTTCCCTCTCGAAGCTTTCAATCCTAGCTCCATCAAGCGGTTCCTAACCTCTGAGGGCAATGCTTTTGAATATTGATATGAATAGATTATCTTGTGGAACATTAGGAACCTTTCCAAATTCACAAAGTTTTCATACTCAGGGTCAACCTTCTGCTTTTTTTTGCATTTTATTCATTCTTGCAAAAATCTGTGTAATGATAGAAAAAGATGCAGAGATGGCGTTATTCCCGCGGTTAAAACACTAAATTTTTATTTCAAGACCTTATTCCTTTCTCGATGCGGGGATGGCCCAGCCTGGCAAGGCGCAGGATTGCTAATCCTGTGATCTTTTGATCTCGAGGGTTCAAATCCCTCTCCCCGCGCTATTTTTCTCAATTCACCATCGAGCAGGAGTTGTACCATCTACATACCATGAAGTTGAAGGAATTAAAGAGGCGGTTGGTGAAGGCCTTTTGCAGCTCATCTCCCAAAAACCCACCTCAAAATTTTTTGCAGTATCGATTCTTTCTTTCCAGCCTGGGGTTGGAAAACAGAGGGGGGGACAGGCAGCTCCGGTGCAGGATGTTCCACAGCACTTGTAATGCGGACTTTCATTGTCTTGCTTATTGTACGTGCACCTGTTATGAGCAAATCATTGTTATGATCTACGGCTATGCCGCGCATATAATCATCTATAAGGTTGCTTACACGTTCACCAAGAAGCATGTCCATTATTTTGTCTCCCGTGTTCTTACCATATAATGCGGCATAATACTCGTTGACGGATTCCCTATGGCCGGTTACTGCAATATCTCCATTCTCCATTATGGCTGCACCATAAAGAAAACCTTTTGTCTTCTGTGAGGTTTCCCATAAAATATTAAAGCTGTAATCAAGTTTTAGCAGATAATGCATTTCCGTGCTATCTTCCGTTTTTCCTGCCACCACAAAATTTCCTTGCTCATCTATTGTTATCCTGATCGGGGCTTTATTCCCCTTTCGTATAAATTCGCGCTTTTTCCATCCTCGCTTTCCGCCGAACTTTGTTATCATTAAATCAAGATCGTTGCCATAACTGGTAAATCCCGATGCCAGGACATCATTGTAAGCATCTACAGTGGCACCGGTATACAGTGCAATTATTCCCTTTCTGCGAATTTTTCTCCACAGAATCATGCCGTTTAATTTTGATATCTTGATGACAAATCCTTTGAAAGAAAGGGGCGCCATGGTCCCGCCGCCCACCACAAATATATCATCGTTCGAATCAACCGTTATGCCCGAGGCGATATTAACCGTGAAAGGTTCGTGCGTCTTTGTCCATATCGTATTTCCGCTGGGGTCGTATTTTTTAATATAAACCATGCTTTTCGTTCCGCCGTCCCGGGTAAATGTTCCCGCTACTATTATATTGTTTTCTGAATCCACAGCGACATCAAAAAAATAACCATACTCTCTAGTGAGTATTTCTCTAATTTTGGCAGGGATATTTTGTGCAGCCATTTTGGATGTGGAACTAAAATTGCATACTTCCGGCAAATCGGCATCCGACCACTGTTCTTCGCCGTTTTTATCATATTTTACGACAATTCCCTTATCCTCATTCTGGTTAATTCCGCACACTATGGCATTATCATCAGAATCAACTGCAATCCCCATATTTCCTGCACCATCTGTGAAATCCCGTTCCCATATAATCTCGTAGGCCTTTAATTTTTTATTTTTGTTATCCTCCATTTTCCCCACGAATATATAATGAACTGGTGCTTATAAAAGATTTTATGCGGCAGCCCGAAAAACAAAATAATAATTAAATTGTGGACAGGATTACCAAATGTTTACATGAAAATAGTAATAGTAGGGGGAGGGCCGGCGGGGTTGATATCAGGATTACATTTATTGGAAAAAGGAATATTGTCATTAGTCTTGGAAAAAAGAGGGAGATAGTCTCAACGGCTTGTGCTGAAGGATGTGACATTTCCTCACTCAAACACATCCCGTTCGATTCTTCACCCTATATTTCAAGAGAAGTAATTGGATTGAAGATTTTTTTACCAAGAAATTACTGTTTTTTTGTCCAATAGAAAAGGAGTCGTTCTTGGTAGAACCAGATGGCTTAGAGGAATTGCAACTGAATTTGTGAAGAGAGGAGGAACACTGAAAACCAATTCAGATGTTTTGTCAATAAACAAAAACTTTGTTTTTCTTGGAAACGGTGAAAAAATAAAATATGACACATTAATAGGTGCGGACGGACCTTTTTCCGTCGTAGGAAGGCACATGGGCATAAAACAGAAAGTTGTGTGCGGAGTCTAATACAAAATAAAATGCGATACCTCCGGCATGGACCATTTAAAATTTTATTTCGATAAAAGGTTCTCATCACACTATTCCTGGGTTTTTCCCAAGGAAAGTGGCTTGAATATAGGCCTTGCCGGCAAATTCAGGCAACTGAACGATTTTTTAGATTTTCTCGGGTTAAAAAGGGATATCGTAAAAAAAGAAGCAGGTGCCATTCCTATCTCTGGTATACCTAAAAAAATTGTAGAGGGAAACATGGCCTTAATTGGGGATGCGGCATCAATGACAAACCCACTATCCGGCGGGGGTATCTCCCCGATTATTTATGTTTCTGCCATTTTATCCAAAAACATTTACGACTTAGAAAAATATGAAAAGGACATAAAAAACCATCCCATGTTTTGTGCCGTTGTATCAAAAGCAAAGGATGTACTTGTGAATGCTAAAAATAGCGAACTGAGTAACCGAAACTCGGCCGATTAACCCATAGATTTCTGGTAGTTTCTCCATTAAAAAAAAGAAACCTTTATATAGTATTAACCCATATACATTAACCCATATGGCACAGATTCCGATTAAAGTTAAAAA
>JAYEJS010000129.1 GCA_034660695.1 Candidatus Thermoplasmatota archaeon
CGATGAATCCTCCATTACCTGTTTGTTTAATATCGCTTGCTCTGGAAACTCCTTTTCCCGCATATCTTTCATTCCATTCTTCATTATCGTTTTTTCTTTCATGAAAAGCCATTGATGAAGCAATGAGAAGAACAGATAGAACAAAAACTGAAATGATTATTATATTCTTCATTTTTTTTACTCATTTTTTAAATATCCTGTTTCTATTTAAACTTTATATCTATCAATAAAAAGAGGGGAAAGGTTTTCGTTTTTAGTCAGGTGTTGATCCATGCTGGTAATAAATATCTACACGCGAATTACGAGCAAGTTCCCCAGGCCAGACAGGACCATTAACTGTATCTAGATCTACGTATGCATGTTTCCAAGATGCCCATGTCAATTCTGAACAGTAGTACCCGTATCCGGGATAATCATGTCCAGGTATCCCATAGGAGCCATCCTTTTGTTTTGTGTATAGTCCTCCCCATCACGTATACCATGGTGATACAAAATCGAAAGGTCTTCCCACTTTATCATTTGCGAAACTTACAGCTCTATTTCTCTGCCATGGCCATACATCTTTCACTTTTCCATATGCCCATGCACTGTAATTATTAAATATATCCGTTATACTGTCTGCCTCAACCCTTCCGTACCAAGAACCGGGGTGGCCGCCATGCCCACTATAGCTATAATCGGTTAATTTTTATTGATAAAATCTTCGGGATCCTTGTTTGGGTAGAGATAACCCAATGTACCATCCGTCCAGTCAGCCTCTTCATCCTCCCAATTTTCAAAGTGTGGATCTGCCTCTATGATCTCCTTATCATTGTTATCCCATACTGTAGTATGATCCCAACTGGGGAAATCATCTCGCCCTTCGCACTCGGCAAAAACAATATCTCCATGGTATTGGGGGTTAACCGCTGCTTTCACTGACATCATTGGCATAGCTAACACTCCTACAATTGCTACTGCAACCAATATTTTCCATCTTCCTTTCATCATCTCTTTTTTTGCCTCCTCCGGTGAGGTTTCTTTTCAGCTTTTGGGCAGATGCCCCCGCCCTGCTCCGTTACTATATAATACAATGCTGGCACAAATTATACACTTTATGACTGCTACATGGATTATATATAATGATAAATTCAAATTGTTCTGTCAGAATGATTTATTTGTACGGCAATACCACATCTGCATAAACTAGACCCATTCCAAATCCGGGAGTGAAATAGTTTCCATCCGGTAACTTGCCGGGAAGCATCAGCAGGTCTAACCCAAATTTCCATGTCCCTGCCTTTCCCATAATGAGTCTGTGAGACCAATCACTGAAAACTATCTTGCGATTGGCTAAAGAGAGCAAAGTGAATGTTTCCGTGTTTCCATCTGGATCAGTACATCGGAATCTTTCAAACCCCCGGCAAGGCCATAATTAGCGTGATAAAGTATACTGCAGTATCATTGCCCAAGAGGAGTGTTTGTTTAATTTCATAAAGAGGTATTGGCTGCCTGCCAGTATCTCTTTCCCTTGGGCAATAATTAAGTGGCAAAGTTAAGTTTTTAATTGACTATCAGGTAAGTTTCCACTATATTTTCACTGGTTCCATCAATGGATAGCAATCATACCCACCGCATCCTCCGATATCGTAAGGTGTATCTCCAATTCCATCTCCATTTTCATCCTTGCCAGTATAATCACTCCAGTAATTTCCCTCCGAACCATCATCCCAATGATTTGAATCTTCGGAAAAACAATCTTCCTCAAATGCTTGTGGGATAAAGCCGTTGTCTATGATGTTGTTATGATGTATCCTACTTCCACGGGAAATATCGGATACAATTCCATATTCCCTGTTTTCTATTACATTGTTAAATGTTACTATAGTATTTTTTGCTCCATCAGGATATCCTGAAAGGATTATTCCATGCCTATACCTAGTAACTGTATTGTATGAGATTACATTGCCAATATTTCCAACTATTAATATCCCATCCCCATTACCTGATTCCACTTTATTGTTTAATATTGTATTGTACGGACCCCATACTTCGATTCCATTAGGATTTGATTTAACTGTGTTGTTTGCTATTAGATTGTGGTGTGGTTGTCCCCAATATAGAGAGATTCCCCAGCCATTTTTTTCAATAGTATTATTTGTTATTTCATTATATGAAGCAAACTGGAGAAATATGCCTACTCCTCTATTTGAATTGACTACATTGTTAGTGACTTTATTATAGGGAGAATCTCCACCGCCTATGTATATTCCCCAACAGTTATCGCATGCCTTATTGCCTATTATATTGTTGCGAGATGAACTAAGGATCATTATACCTGCATGGTTTCCTGTTACTGTATTGTTGTTGACATAGCAATCGGTTGTATCAACTAATAGTATTCCCTGTGAATTATTTTGTAGATATTGATTTGAAACCGTTATATTTTTACAACCCAATAGAGCTATATAACCTGCATTAGATGGAACAACTGCATCTTTCTTATATTCCCAGAAATAGATCGGCTTTCCATCAACCGAATTTGTTGTATCTATATCCTGGTAAGCCCAATATTTACTTTCACCTTTAGTTGAAAGATAAAAATTGTATTTACTGCTGTTTTGAATCGAGTTATTTCTAAAAATGTTGTTTGGTGCTCTCTCTATAAAAATTCCTATGTCATTTGAATCTAATATATTATTTTCGATTAGATTATCAAAACATCCGTAGCCCCCTATAGAAATACCATATTCACTAAATTCCACATAATTATTTTTAATCATATTATTTGATGAACATATATATATTCCCTCGCAATATTTAACATTCGATATTCTGTTATTAATGATTGTGTTGAATTCTCCTCCTCTTAAATCAATTTCTCCACCAATGATTTCATTATTTTTTATAGTACAATGAAACGAGTTTCTTAACCCAATACCTTTAGAGTTATTTTCAATTGTAATATGAGAACAATCAATTAGAGATATCGCCAAGGAATTGTTTAGTACATGGCAATGAGAAGATGATTCGATCATTGCATCCACTTCATTTTCCATAAATTTAAAATTATTTTTTATTACGATATTTTCAGATTTGTTGCAATATATCCCATACCAACTATCGCAGATATTACAATTATTAATATATATCTCATTACAGTCTTTCAGCCGGATACCAGAACCACTTACATCTATAATCTTAAAACCACTTCTTGGAGGAATACGCAAATAGAATACCCCCCCATTTTCTATCGACGTACAATTTCTTATCACGATATTTTTTGAGTTATAACAACGAATGCCATACCAAGTCTTAGAAATGTAGCAATTTTCGATAATTACATTTTCAACATTTTCCAAATAAATCCCAGACCATCGTAAATGATGACCATCTGTTCTATTTCCTCTCCAACTGTTGAGGGAAACATTTCTTATTATAACATAAGATTTCGTGTTTTTTATTTTTATACCGTCTGTGAATAAATTTGTTATATTCCAGTTTTCGATTACATATGGATCTTCTTTTGTTCCATTGCCACCTGTTACGCCCACAATACTTCCCAGCTTAAACTGCCAGTCATGATTGATGCGGATTGGCAAATGGGATTCTTTATTTGGCTTATCATTCAAAAAAGAAGAAGGAAAAGAAATGTTTATGTTTTCACCTTTTTCAACATCCATGTTTTTCCCATTGGATTGTGTCTCCCTTTCCAGTATAGAGAAAGCTGCAAATACTGTTGAAATAAGAATAGTTACCATTACAGTTACTACCAATGTCTTATTCATTCTCTTTTATTATATTTTTTCTGACTATTTAAGCATTTGTCCTTGTCTATTTTTATGATGAAGATCCTGCTGTTTCGCGTCTCCAAACTTCGCATCCACCATTTGTGTAACCAATAAGCCTAAGGTGGTAAGTTCCCATGTAAAGCCCATTCGGATGACTGCCGGGGGGATCGTACGATTTTAAGGTTCTAGCTCCTTCATTATACTTGTTACCAAATCCACCATCCACGCTGAGATGCCAGTTCGTACCATCATCTGAAAACCAAACTTCGCATCCCTCTGATCGAGGATTTGAGTATGTCAAACGAACATTAGCTGTTCCTACCCACAGTTGTTTTTGGCCATTTGGAGCGTCATATTCTTCCATTGACCAGGCATACCTATTGTACTTATTTCCAAATCCGTTAGTCGCTACTTTGGAGAAGGAACCAGGATTGCCAGTAGATGATCTCCAAATTGTGCACCCTGCATTTGCTCCCGAAATGAAATTTCTAGCAGTTCCAACATACAACTTTCCCTTAAATTCTTTCATTGTTCGTGCTCCCCAATCCAAAGAATAACCAAATCCATTTTTTGTCACGTAACTCCAACTTGTTCCATTGGAAGTTCTATAGACATGAAAACCAGTTTTTGGATTAAATGTTCCAACATAAAGTCTTTCTATATTATCACTACCATTAAAAACTTCCATTGACCAAGCATAGCGGTTTTTGTAATAGTATGTCCCAGCTTCAAAATCTTTAAATCCTTTATTCACTACCCGTCCCCAATCACTATTACTTGACGGATTGCTAACTTTTGATCTGTAAACCTCACATCCTGTTTGCCAGTTCATTGTTCCAATATAAAGCTTACCTTTGAAAACTTTGGCACACATAACAGCTACATTATTTCGATGTGCTTGATCACTTCCAAATCCACCCTGTACTACCTTTGTCCAG
>JAYEJS010000130.1 GCA_034660695.1 Candidatus Thermoplasmatota archaeon
TCATCCCATCCCATGGGTTCATCAAATTAGGATGGGATTCTCTTATTTTTTACGAAATTTTTTGAGCTACGAGGTATCTCAAAAATGGTTAGCCTTTTATATGATGAAGCCTAATCTGTATCTACCTTAGTGGGAGAAAATACCATGTACCGTCGAGCATAACCGAGAAGATAATATCACCAATGAAATTTATATCCCCGGAGATATTGAAGCTTGGAGGCCATACCACCCATTCAGCCCTAAAATCATCCGCTTTTAAGAAGCTTGCTCCTATCAACAGCCCTACATAGCCATCTAAAGTAAAATTAAATGAGAATGTATTCAGCCATTTTCCATCAGTATCAAGGTTTACGTGCCCTTCCTGATCTATATTCCATGAAAGGGAGAAATAATTTGTTTTTAACTGTGATATCAGTTCTATTCTGACAGAATCCATTATCCAGTAAAAATCTATCATTGGCCCCTCGTGTTCCGCATCAAATTTGACGTACCCTTCCTGGTCTATTCCCCACGAGAAGTTTGCAATATTCGTAACATTCGATATCGAAAAATAGATGCTGGGGTTATCTATATTATCACATATTATGAATTTTGTTGACGATGAGCTTGTATTGAGATTTATGTGCCCTCCGTAGATTTTATTTGCCCATTTCGCCATAAAATACTTTGGTAAATACTGGACGCGCCCCAACAGCCCAACCATCTTTATTTTTATGGTGAGAGTAACATTGAATTCGCTGCTGCTTTCATATATTACCATTCCTCTCTCTCCAGATACTCCAGATAGACTGTAAAAAATTGAGAATGACATTTCCTCTGGAATTTTATCGATTGTAAGGGCAATATCCATATCCTCTCCGTTTTTTCCTCCTGTATATGCAATGGTCAGCATTGTATCTTTACTGGCTGTACGTGAAAGGGCAATGTTTATTTTCCGAAGGTTTAGGTCAGGAGTGAATTTTATTGTGGATGAAACAGCAGGCTGATAGGTTATTACCACCTTGTGATGAAAAACATTATCTCCGTAATCTCCGCTGTAACTTGCTATAAGGTCAATATCACTTTCTTCCCCGTCAAATGTTGGGATATTTTGCAGTACAAAGTCAGGGCTTTTATCATACATCAAATATGGATATATGGTGAAAATTATTTTTTCATCTTTTGGAAGCTCTTTTCCCTCAGCAGAGGCATATCCAAGACGGAATTCATGGGTTCCATAGTCATAGTTCTCGAGTGACAGATAAAAATTCAGATAAATTTCAAAATCCTCGTTTTTTAGTTCTTCGCCCAGTCTCTCCACTTCAACTACCAAATAAAATGAGAGCACCCATCCAAAATTTTCGTGCGACAAGGACGGCAATATGTAAAATCTAACTTTTATGTCTTTTCCATTCTCTCCCGTACCGCTGTTATTGTCTACATCTATCGGTAAGAGAAGACCGTATAAAATGGATACATTTTTCTTCACATCTTCATATTCTGTATGTATATATGCTTCAAACATTTTTGGCAATATGTTTAGTTTTTTATCCCCAAAACATTTAACATGCTCAACATTGTGTATACAATCAGATTTTACTTCCTTTGTATTTTCGTTTGATTTGTCCCCATAAACGTAATTAATCTTTTCGCTATTTGCCAGCATTTCGCCAGCCCCTTCATTTCTGGAAGAAACAACGATACCAAAAACCGAGGAAATCAAAAGAAAAGATACAATGAAAGCCACAAATTTTTTCATAATAAATTATAAACATTCCTGTATTTATACTTTTTTTGCTTCTTTCCTCAATTTTTCTATGATTTCCTCCGCCACTTTTTCTGGCGGGATATTGGTCGTGTCTATGACAATATCATATATTGAAGTATCGCTTATGTCAATGCCGTAAAAATTTTTATATCTTTTCTTTTCACTTTTTTCTCTTTCCTTTATTTCCTGCAATACTCTCTTAAATTCACCGCCCTCTCTATTCATTACCCGTCTAACCCTCTCGTCTTCACTGCAATCGAGCCATATCTTAAAAGAAGGTATGTCATTACGGTATGCAATCCAGCCGGCCAGCCTTCCCTCTAAAATAACGTGACCGGCCATGAGAATTACTTCCTGTTTTTTATCCAGTTCTACGTCAATTTCGGGATGCTGCTCGCAGTATGCACCAAATTTGGCAAGGGTCATGCTGTATTCCCCAGCCATCTCTCTGAACATGTCTCCAGCATATACGTATGGCAAAGCAAGTTTTTTTTTCAAAATTTTTGCAACAGTTGTTGTCCCGCTCCCGGGCAGACCGCCAATTGTTATACTATCCTTCATTTACCTTCGCCCGCCATTCTGACCACGAAAGCACTTTCAAGAGGTATTGAATAACCTGTGTAAGCGGGATGGAGAGCAGCATGTATAGAAGAATCCAGTTAGGAAATATGAGATATTTATCAAGACAATTCACATGGATGGCCCACGGAACATCAAAGTAATAGTGGGTAGTGCCCGTCAAAAAATCCCATATCCACGTAAATATTGGGATGAATATAATGAGTGTTATGGGCATTATTTTCATCTGCTTTGAAGACATCTCCCCCTGCTTCTGCATCAATTTCGGCTGCATTTTCTCCAGTTTTTTGATCATGTACTTGTTGTTTGAAAGCCTTGCCTCTTTATACTCTTTCTGAAACTTTGAAAGAATTTCCTGATTTTTTGCCATCTCTATCCAATCAGTGGTAAAATGACGGACAAGAGCAGATATGATAATTACAACAGAGCCAGCAAGAAAAATTGTCAGAACGGGAAATCTATAACCAAATCCCAGTAGTGGAAAGAATACCATGCCTACGGCATTGCCCATAGAGGTACGTAAATTTTGGTTGAAAAGAATAAGCATAGAAAACATTAACACAACGAAGAATAGTAATGATGATTGCTGTTTCTGTGCTGCCATATTATCCTAAAGCCTCTATTATTTCCTGTGATGCTTTTTCAAGCATACCATCATTGTTTTTAACTATTTTAACTGTTGCACCCACCAATGTTGCATAGCTCATCGCCGCAATCCTGTTCATGAGCTGATGTTCCCGGATGCCCTCCAGATCTTCCTCGTCTCTTTTGCGAAGGTCTTTATCCTTTGCCCTCCTTCTTTCAATTTCATCTGGTTCTGCTTCTACAAGAATTATGAGTCTGGGCTTTAACTTTTTTAGAATGTTATAAGGAAATCCGGGAAGGTACCCTGCAGGCGTTTTTATTGTGCAGTGAGTATCAACAACCACATCACCCATCTTGCTCACTCTCTCAGCAGTCATTTCCTGCATCTTATGTTGCTCATCAATTGAAAGTTTCCGTATTTCGTCTCTACTGCGGATGCCCATTTCTTTGGCTATTTCAAACATAACCGTTCCGTAGGTCACAAATCCCATTTTCTTTTTTTTCAATGCTTCGTTCATAACCGTTGTTTTTCCAGCACCGGGTATTCCGGCAAGGATCACAACCATTACTCCACCCCAAGGAATTTACGCAATACGGGATGCATTTCCATTGCCTGCTCTCTGGCTATTTGTTCATACAAACGTATAACGATACCCACTGTAAGAAGCACGCCTGTACCGCTCGTATTGCCCACCGTGCCGATGAGATTTGCAGACACTGCCAACAGTGCCACAAGGGCGGAGCTTAATATGGTAAGGGCAGGTATGTATCTGTACAGAACTTTTTTCAGAATTCGCGGGTCTCTCCTGAAACCGGGAATCTGCATGCCGCTGCTTTCTATTTGTCTTGCCACAGCCTCAGGCCCCATGTTGGTTGTCTCTATCCAGAATTTTCCGAAGAATATGGCACCTACTATGAAAACAAATGAATACACTATAATCTTTAACACCATCTGCCACGGGTCATGTTCCGCCAGATAGCCGGAATACCGCGGGTCTATCATCGGAAACAGCCATGTATGAAGCCCCCTTGGGCCATCCAGATACCATGCCAGGCCTGCTACTGGCTGCGTCGAGCCGGGCGGATACTTACCCAGCCACCATGCATGACCTATCAAAGAAATTTTACTGAGGCGTGTGTAAAAGAGGAGGGCAAACATATTCACATTGGCAAGTAAAGCGGCCATCAGGATGACAGGGATGTTTGATGCATACATAAGTCGAAGCGGATATCTCCCTCTTGCTCCTCTTACCCTTGCATGAGTCAAAGGCAATTCTACTTTAGACGATTCTACATATACAACGGCAAAGAATATTACGATTGTTCCTATAAGTGCAATTACGGGGTTGGGTGGAGAGATAAATATTTTCTCAAATCCACCTCCGACCAGATCGCCCAGAGACATATTGGAAACGAGATAAATGGTTTTTGGCAATGTCCCGGCAGGAGGATTCATGATGCTCAACGTGCCGCCAGCCTGAGGGAACCAGTTAAAAGTACCTGTAATAATCGCCTCTGACACACCTGCGGCAATGAAAAGAGAAACACCGGAGCCTATCCCCCATTTTGATATCAACTCATCCATCCAGAATACGATAAAACCACCCATGAAAAGTTGGGCGATTATGATTGAATTTGCTGCTGGTCTTCCGACAGCATTTATTAAGGAATGGCTTGGTGACAGATATCCAAAAACCTGTGGTATTGCTTCTACCAGAATCATCATTACAACCACAATTTTCTGCACTCCCTGGTATAACGCTTTATCTTCTGATTTCTGAAGGTCGAGTTTTATAATTTTTGCACCAACAAAGAGCTGCATTATGATAGAACCCGTGACTATGGGGCCTATTCCAAGATGCATGATTGAACCGCTTGCCCCTGCAATGATGGCACGATAACCAAAGAATATATCCAGTTGTTCGGGACTGACACCGTAAAGTAGAACCTGGGTCAGTATGTAGTACATGATCAGACAAACTCCCGTCCATAGTATTTTCTGGCGGAAATGAACGTGGCCTTTTGGCTTCTTGATCGCTGGCCATCTCTCAGCTATTGGCTTTAGAACATACAGCTTGCTTTTCTCCTTGTCTCCCTTGGCTTCTTTTGCCATGATGTACACCTCAATCCGTTATGACTTCCCCGCCAGCCGCCTTTATCTTTTTTACTGCTTTTTCTGTAGCAAATGGCACAATAACCTTCATTGGCCTGTTAATAATTCCCGACCCGAGAAGTTTATCATATCCCATTTCCTTCAAATTTACCTCTTTATCTTCAAATTTTATCAAATCACCGACGTTTATCGCTTTCTTTTTATGTGCAATCCCGTGAAACTTAAATCCGTGTGAACCCCATCTATATTTAAGGTGCTTATGCTTCGTTCCGCCGAAGCCTCCTCCGCCTTTTTCTCCTCTCCCTCTCCCCTTTTTCATACTTCCCCTGCCGTGGGTGGTCAATCCGCGATATTTCCTTGTTTTATCTTTCATAACATCCTCTCTATGAGTTTATTTATATCCTTTCCCCTGTAGCCCAGTGCACCGCCCATACTATAAGGCTTTTTTATGCCTTCATAGCCCTTGACCGGCGGATGTAGCTTTATTGTCTGGTTTGCGGTTGCTTTGCCGTCCATAATTTTCTCAACGGTGCTCTGAAGATTTTTTCCTTCAAATCCTGACTTTGCAAGCATTTTTTCAAGGGTTCCCTTGTTTATCTTACCCCACGTAACATAATCCTTGACTTTCTGAAGCATTCCCCTGTAACTTTTATTGTCCGGGATTATGACGCAGTTATTAACGTAAGGCAGATTAAGCATTTTAAGCGTCTCTCTCACGTCCTGACGGGCATTTATCCCTCCTCTTACTCTTACAATAGCGTACATTATTCTTCAACTCCTCCAACTGCTCCAGAAACAATATGGAGTTTTTTGTAGGTGTTTTCATCAATTTTTATCGTAGATATGTTCTTAAGTGCTTCAAACACCGCATTTGCATAATTTATGACCGTGTTTGTCTGCCCCTTCGCGGAGCCCCATATATCTTTTACACCCGCAAGCTTTAGAATAATTTTTGCAGTATCTCCGACTGCAAGTCCCACCCCACGGGGAGCCGGTTTCAATGTAGCAGTCACAGAGCCGCATTTTCCCTCAATCTTTAACGGAAGGGAATGGGGCATGCCGCATTTGCACATCCAGGAGCCGCATCCCCTGCTTATTTCTATTAAATTCAATTTTCCATTCTCCACGGCTTTTCTTATGGACATGCCCACTTCTTTACCCTTTGCTACGCCGAGTCCGACAAAACCATCTTTATTGCCAACAGCAACAATAACCCTGAATTTCACTCTTCTTCCAGAGTCAGTCATCCTCTGCACCATATTCACATCCAGAACCTCATCCTCTATATCGGGCAGCAGCGTGTCCACTATCTCGACTTCTTTGAGGGACAGACCGGATTTTAATGCCTGGCTCATGGAGGTTATTTCTCCATTCTTCACCATTTTGCCCAGTCTTGTTTTTGGAATCCATTCATCACTCATATTCAGCCTCTATCTTTTCTTTAATCTCTTTAACTTTATCGGGCATCTCTTCAGATATGTGTTTCCCATATATTCTGTCATCGTCCGGTATCACATCTTCACCATGGGAAACATCTATCCCTGCATCCAGCACGCCCTTCAATGCCCCGTATATATTTGCACCTTTTATAGATTCGTGGGGGCCTATGTCCATCACACCTTCCTTTATGCCTTCAATGAGCGCTCTTTTCCCAGCGAGCAGACCTGTAAGATACGACGCAGGCGTATTACCCACGCTGCCATTCCATCCATACTTTTTCAACTCATTGCTGATTGCGGATGATATGGTTCTATCGCCCGCACGGTCATATAAAACAAATTGCACTCTCATATTCGTATTTGATTTTCTCGCAACCACTCTTGGCTTCCCGGACTTTAACAGCTTTAGCCTATAGCGGTAATCCGTTTTTCCCTCTCTTCTTCGTCTGAACGGCACCCTATTTTTTTTCTCCATAGTATTACTCCTTTATGACACCTTCCATTATAAGATGAGTTTTCAAATGATTCTTGCTTTTGAACTCACCTCCCTTCGCCCTCACATAATATCTCCTGTAAACCGATGGAGTTATCACGCCGTCGTTTCTAAGTTGTTTTAGGTATGCCCTTATGGGTCTTATCGTAAGTATCCATCGTCTTTTCTTTGGGCGGCGGGCATATGCCGTTCCCTTGCGCGAACCCTGTCCCTTTCTCCTTCCTTTTTTTTTCTGTTCATATGTTTCTCTTGCCCGTCCTCTTGACACTCCCTTTTTCTTTCTTGCATCTACAATTCCTTTCTTTACAAGATTTCTTATATCCCTTCTGGTAACGGCTTTTCCGATCTCCTCTATCTCGTCCGGGTCGATCCATACCCTGTTTTTGCCGCATTTCAATACATTGGCTGAAATCCGACGTTGATTCTTCAGATCCATTTAAACCCCTCTGTTCAATACACGCAGCCCCAATTCATCTGCTTTTTCAATTATTCCAATTCTTTTTTTCTTTCCGATTCTGGCAGATATGCGTACAGCTTCCCTTTCAGGATTCAGCCCTTTCATATCATCGACATTATACACCATAACTTCCTCAAAGCCAGATGGATGGAGTCCTTTTACTTTTTTCGGTGCGCCATATCCTATCTTAACTCGGAGAGTGCGATATCTCCGGCCTTTGCGAAGTTTTGAATGCATTCCTCTCGGACTTACCCACTTCTTATCCAGTCTTTTGTACTGATACCACTGCTGGCGGACGAATTTGGGCTTTTTCCTCATAGACAGAAGTTTCTTAACGCCTTCGTCCAATGCGGGCTTCTTCTTTGGAACGTATTCTCCTTCCTCGACTATCTTTACTTCTTCTTCTCCCATATTATGCACCTTTGGAAACAATATATATTCCGTCCTGAAAAACCCTTACATCCCTCTTTTTCACCCGCACTGCACCCTCTATGTTTGCGGCTGTCTGGCCAACCTCTTCCCTGTTTATTCCTTCTATTGTGATATCATCCTTGTTCACATTTATCTTTGTATCCCCGAAAATTTTCACTTTTCTTGGATATTGCTCACCTAGAAAATTGTCTATTACTACCTCGCCATCTTTCACCGAAACTTTTATGGGAAAATGGGCATAAACTACCTTCATTTTGTATGTAAATCCTTCGGTAACGCCTTTTATCATATTCCGTATGTGGGCCGCAAATGTGCCGACAAGCGCTTCTTCTTCTTTTTTCGGCAACTCGCATCTGATAATGACTTTAGAGTTTTCCTTTTTAATTATAATAGAATGATGTACCAATTCCCTTTCCAATTTTCCTTTCGGACCTTCAACCTTTACAGTATTACCTTTAATATCCAGCTTAACGCCCTCAGGTATTTCGATTTCATTAATAGCGAACGGTATCTTCATTTAATCACCTAATATACATACGCCAAGAGTTTTCCTCCAATTCCTTCCTTTTTTGCATCGTAGTGAGAAAGTATACCTTTTGTTGTCGAGATGAGAAGTATGCCAAAGTTTTCTGCTGGCAGAAAACGGTACTCCCATTTTTCGAATTCATCATGCTTTATTGAATATCGTGGTTTAATAACATTGCATTCATTTATGCTTCCTTTAAGGGTTACTTTGAACACTCCCGACTTTCCATCATCTATCCACTCAAAAGAACTGATGTAACCGTTATCCTGCATTACTTTAAGTGCTCTCCCGATCAATTTGCTGGCAGGCTTTACCATGCACTCTTTCTTACCTGCCCTCTCTGCATTTTTTATCGCTGACATAGCGTTTGCCAAAGTATCATTCAACATTTTACCGTGTCCCCACAATAGACGATATTTCTTAAATCTTTCGGGTTACTATCCAGCCCGATAATAAAAGGTAGGTTATATAATTTTTGAGGGCGCAAATATGGATTAAATAAAAAAGAGGAAAAAGGAGACTAAATATTAAAGATCCAGGGTTTTTGCTCATCTATTGCGGTATTACCAGAAGTATCGTAGATAACAGCTTTTAGCAGATGCTTCCAGAATGCTCCCTCATCCTAAAGGCTATGGATATTTCATCACTCCAGAGCAAATATTTCCAAGCTTTTTGCCCGTACCTTGTATTTTTTGATCAGTTCTATTAACTCATGTTTGGATTCTATGGGGATTATTATCCCGCTTTTACCTACCTTCCTACCACCTATTTCTTCCAAGAGTCCGGGGTATCTTTTATTTCCACTTTTATACCCATAGAGCTTGTTGAGAAACGCTCCTCTATTTTTCTCTATTTTATCCCAATAAAAGATTATTTTATGCCGAGAGCCTATGGGCATCTCTTTTGCCCTGTATTTTCCCCACAAGGTAATCCCGGTGCTGGCTATGCTCCTATGTAACTCTGTCCATTCCTTTAGTTCCCCTACCTTCGTGTTTATTTCACTTTCTGTACCTTTTGCTTTGAATAGCATTGCCTCTCTGCTGCCATAAAATTTTTCAGTTATTTCTCTAATTTCTTCCCTAAAATCTTTTTTTGTATCGATGAATATGTCCACATCGCTTTCCTTGGTGGCTTCTCCCTTTGCTACTGAGCCATAGAGAATAATTGCATCAATGTCCGAGATTTTATCCTCAAGTTTTCTTAACAAAAATGATGCAAAGGTGGATGCATATGCCTTAAGGTTGTTTGGTTTCATATTATCTCGCCTATTTCCTTTTCTATTAAACTTTTTAAATTCAAAAAATCTTGAATTTTCGCCTGCAATAATTTTTCATGTGGCTGAGGAGAGCCATATGCCATGTTGTTCCTTTCTTCTTCAACGCCTCTGGCCAACTCTATGATGGCATCAATATTTTTTACACTCTCAATGGGCGTTATTATCTGCTTAGAAAGATTTTCATTAATATTTTTTCGTCTTAGCATGATATGTTTTATCCTTGAACCACTTTTCATTATCCCCAGTTTATGGAAATATATCTCCACAAGCTCACATACTCCAAGAGATAACATGGTTGCCAGTCTCCTTTGATGTTTTGTAAGACCACCTGGATCCTCTAATGCCGACTCAATTTCATCCATTACTTCTCTTAAAGCTGCTAAATGCTTTTCCATCCTCATCAAGTCATCTGTCTTAATTATAATAAGCCAAATGTCTTATATATTTTTCGATGACATTTGTCTTAATGACAACAAGACATTTGTCTTAAAGAGTTAATCTATCTCCTCCCAGCTTGCTGGAAAGCTGAAAAGGCTAGACGTTGAATATCCAGATTCTTTACCACATCAGCGGGTTATCGAGATATTTAGGGGATATTCCATGGTGGATTGAAATCCAATATTAGAATATGTCCTGGTTCTACACAATTAATAGGATGTATTTCAGCCCTTCCAGGTCCTACAAACCTTCTTATTACTTGGCCAGGATTTCCCCAGTCTCTAGAAAGCCAAATAGCTGCATGCCAGGGATAATACGGGGAGCAACGGGATCCTTGCACTGTTTCTCCAGAAGGTTTTGTACCATCCAAGCGAACTCTCATAAATTCCATGAAATTGTTGCTACTGTCAATGAATAAAATATTGTTTCCCCATCCGCTTTCCGGAAAACGCGGCTTGTCTTCCACATACATATGATTTTTATTTGATGGTTTGTCACTCTCATCCCCATTATGTGTATCATCATTTGGTTGCTCTACGTGGTTGGGCCAATTTTCTCCTGTAGCATAATTCGGAAGATTTGCTCCAGGAGGAACAAATTGATCTCTAAAATGTATCTGACGTGTAATATCAAAATACACTCCTTCTTCATCTCCTATCCCAGGTGGATATACTGTAAACTGGATAGTTATTACGTTTCCGTACCACCAAGCATTAGTCGCATTTTGATATCTTCTTAAACCAAAACCACCTGCTTCATCGATGAAGGCTCTAACATTTGCTGGCATATCAGGCCAAACAGCATTATTCCACGCATCAGTATTATCATGTTTTACATCAGTAACCTCTGACCATATGCCCGTTGCCTTCAGCACATCAGTTTTAGGGCAACAATTAGTTGAATACGTAAATGTGATACCCCTCATCACCAGATTTAACGGATTTTCCCGTATTTCTACCCAAACTGTTTTTGGAAGTTGTGAGACTTTGTAAACCCATATGTCTGGAGGATTTGTAGGTGGTATCTCGTTATTCTTTGTTTTGCTATCCCACAATTTCACTTGTCCCGAGTTCGGGCCAGATTTCACGAGATGCACAAAGCTATTAGGTCCGCAGTTGGGTCCTGTTGGTGGGTGTAAAACCATTTTCATTAAATCAACCTCATCTCTCCCCTTAGGAGTAGCTTTAACAGGGTTCTGGTCTTTGTCTCTTATACCATCGCCGTTTGTATCTTGGATATTTGTGACAGTAAAAGCACCCCTCGTTTCCTCTTCAGATTCTGGAACTATGTTACCTCCACCAGTCCCCTCCAAACCATCATATATAGTGAGATCTATTGCACAAGGCTCTACCTTGTAGACCACAGTGCTTTCTCCATAATTTCCTGCACCGTCATAGGCGAAAATTGTTATTATATTTGTTCCCCCATACAACGGGAAAATCCATTCCAATAGATAGTATGTTTGCGGTGGATCGACTGTGCTGGAATCCCATGTTTCGCCATCCTCCCATATGTGATGTGAGCCAATTGATATTATTCCTGCATTATCTGTTATATGCCCAATGAGTGTTATATTACACGGCTCTGCAAAAGTACTTCCATCTGGTGGAGATTCAATAACAACCTCAGGTGGTTCTAGATCTGCAGGATAAACAATTATTGTTATTGAGAAAGTACCTAAAGGTTCTCCACAGGTTTCTCCCAAATAAAAAATAACTACATATGTACCTGCTTGACCGATGGCTGGTGTCCATTCAAAAACGCTAGTAACCTCTCCATAATCACAATGACACTCTGGAGTGAAAGTGGCTCCCTCAGGTAATGTTTCAATATTTACCCACATACAGATAATTCTCTCGGGCTGAGGGGGATCCCAATAACCAGTTATTGTTATTTTCAAATGTTGTCCCTCATAAATCTCATAAGGATCATCCATAGTAGAAAATGTGACGGTATTGTCAAGTAAAGCAGTTGAATTGAATGCCACTGAATTGATTTGTCTATCATTTCCATTTAATTGAGAATCTACCGCTGTCAAGAGGACAGCAACCAATAACACGCACATTCCCAGACTTAACCATTTCATTTTCTTATTCATTTTTTCACCTCCCCTTTTTGACCCGCGAGGTAGGGTTCCTTTTAAATTCCGCCCCGCCCGTCCAGTGCTAACAAATAGCACGCATATTCCAATACTCAACCACTTTATCTTTTTCTTCATTTTTGCCTCCCAAATTTTATTTTTGCCAAATTCTTATAGACATGAGATTATATAAAATTTTTTATTGCCCCCAGAATTTTTTTATCTCATCGATTATGTCGTCTGCTTTATGCATCTCTACATATTTTCTGAATCTTACCGCCCTTTCATCCAGGATTACGGCGATGCCCTTGTCATTCTTTTCCCTTATCAATCGGCCTATCGCCTGCAACAATTTTCTCGTTGTTGGAGCCTCAACGGCATATTTCCATCCGCTACCGAATTTTTTTTCATAATATTTCTGCAACGCCTGCTGATGTGCTGATGGGGGCGGATAAGGTATGCCCACTATAATAACCATTTCCAGCTCTTCCGATGGAAAATCCATCCCCTCCGATATCCTTCCCCCTATAACGGATAATAGAACACCACCCTTTTTCTTGAATTTCTCTATTTCTTCCATGAGTTTTTTCTGCTTTAACCCCTTTCTTTCGATGTACACATTCCTTTTTATCGAAGAACAAATATTCCTCCTCAGGAATCTATCCAGCATCGCATGGGATGAGAAGAATACAGCTGTATTTTTTTCAAAAGAATTGCATATGTCCACAATTTTTTTCTCCAACATGTATATCATTTCATCATTTAGCCCCTGGTATCTCGTGCTGATATCGTTCATATAAAATATTTTTTTGTTTTCCTTTGGGAATGGAGACGGAAAGGATATCAGCTCTGCATCTTTTATGGCAAGTGAATCTCTGTATTCCTCCAGCGGATAAAGTGTTCCCGACATATGTATTGAAGCATGAAAACTGTTTATGATGGAGGCCGCAATGGATGCATCAAGGCAGTAATATTCCAGACGGGGATTTTTCCTGGTTTCATCGACAATAAGCTTTGACCATCTCCCATCAAGTTCCATCCAAGAGCTTAAAAAAGCACCAACATTTTTGAGAAAAGAACGCGGGAGTTTGCCCTTTCTTTCCTTTAAATCCATTATAATCTCGCCATATTCAATAAACCTCTCGGCGAATAGTTCTATGTCCGACCTTTTCAATCCAAATTTTCTCACTTCTGCCTCGATTTTTCCTGGAGGGATAAGGCCGTCATTGGAATTTCCTTCAGAGAAATTGATGTACCTTTCCCTCATCGAATATATCAGGTCCGACATCGTACCGCAAAAATTTATTATTTCCTTTTCACCTTTCAGGTACTCTTTTACTTCATCTATCGCCATTTTCAGTGCATTTACTGACAGACGAGGGGACAAAATTGTCCTGCAATATTCCGGTAAGTTATGGGCTTCGTCAACAATGAGTATGCTTTTATCAAATGAATAAAATCCCCACTCCGCCAGCTTTTCTCTCAGGAAAGGATCGAACAGGTAAATGTAGGGGGCTATGATGACTTTGGCTTTCTTGGCAAGTTTCTTATTGAGTTCGTAGGGACATATTCCTCTAGATCTGCAATAAGCCAATACTTCCTCAGCAGAGATGATTTTTTTCTTCTCTATTTCACTCGGCAGCTTTTTCATCAAGAAAAAATTTGCAAAGAATTTACATCCATTCTTCATTTTGCCTCCCTTACGGATGGCATCTATTGTTCTCTTTTTTCTGGAAGAACATAACCTCGATATTTCTCCTGCATTGCCCCGTTTAAAATCGGGATTTTCTTCTGCCAAAATGCACATATTGGATCTTCCTTGGAAACCTATGGCCGTAACATCCCCCCCAATTGCATTCAATTCCATTATTGCCTGTCTCTGCTGAGAATTTGTTCTTGTAAGATAGAGGATTCTCATTCCGTTTTTCAGTGCATATTCTACGGATGGGACAAGTGCGCATATCGTTTTCCCCGAGCCGGTGGATGCCTGCATCACAAGATTTTTTTTGTTCTCTATGCATTTGCCGATAGCATTTATCATGTCATTCTGGTATTCTCTTGGCTCATAAGGAAAAGGCATCGCCAATAAACTATATTCAGTACATTAATCCATCGATACGAAACATTTTTCCCTCCTAAATGACCGGGTTTTAAATCCTGAGCAGCCCTGTATATAAAAATGCGAGAGGCCGGATTTGAACCGGCGAACCACTGCTGGAACAGATCTTGAGTCTGTCGCCTTTGACCTAGCTTGGCTACTCTCGCAACTTTGTATGACTTATGAATAGAATATGGGAAGAATATATTAACCCAACGATTTTGACCGGGAAAAGATTTTTTATCCATACTCCTTTTCTTTTTTATGCGTCTTGCCACCATTCTGATTGCCCTTGTAATGATTTCCGGCTGCATTTCCTGGCCTTTTGGAGAAACTTACCGGACAGGTTTTAAAGAGGGAGATTTAACTGTGCTAGGAAACTATGATTATTATTCCCCATTGGTGGACAAGCCTGAGGCAAAACTTTCTATGCAACCGGGTTATAAATACAATATTTCGTGGGAAGTTAGTAGAGTATATGTCAATTATGGGGGTGTGGCAAAAATAGTGATGGAAAATACGGGTGTGAACGACCTATTTATCTATAATTATCGGGTGAATATTGGAAATTCGGAATGGAAGTGGATGGAAGAGGAAAAGGGAATTATTATAAAAAAGGATGAAAAGAAAAAAGCATACATGGCATTTGGTGCTCCCAGCGCTCCGGGAAATTATGATTATCGCTTATCCTGCTCGTTTATGGTAAACAACCTTGCTGGTAATCTCCCATCTCCTAAAAACAGATGGTATGATAACGGCACCGCATATTTCTCAAAAAATGATATTAACGTCATGTCCTATAATATCAGCAGTGTTTATACCTCATCCAAGAATTACTATTACTATTTCGATAAGATAAACGACATGGTAACTTTTGATTTAACAATTTATGCGAAAGCACAGGAAATAATCCTTCCATTTTCGGGGAACTATAGAAACTATAACATCTTCCAGGTTTGCTCAATATATGACTACATCCTGGAAAACCTTAAATACACTAATGATAAGGAGGGAAAAGATGTGTGGTCTGATCCTGTAACAACGTTAAAAAGGAGGGGAGGGGATTGTGAGGATTATGCTATGCTTTTCTCTGCATTTGTATCCAGTATTGGGGGCACAGCAAGAATTTATATGACAGACAACCATGCCTTTGCAACTGTTTATATTGGAAATTCAACCAGGGCAAATGAGGTATTGGACGACATCAACGATTATTACGGAACAGATCTTTTCTTTGCCGTTTTAGAGGATAAATTTGGGTACTGGCTCGTTGCCGACCCTCTCGGCTCTTTCTATCTCGGGGGTTTGCCAGTCGGCGGAGACGTTGTCGGCCCGTGCAATGACAAGCGTTTATACAACTGGGATTTTACGCAGACGGGACATGTAAACATCATAGATATCATGAGGGAATAAAACTTTAAATGGTGGTTGCCATTACTTCCCGATTAAAATGAAACTGGATTTGAAACCAGAATTGTTATGGAAGTACTTTGAGGAAATAAGCAAAATACCCCGCTGTTCGAAGCATGAGGAAAAAATAGCCGAATATATTGTGAATGTGGCAAAAAAATTCGGGCATGAAGTGGTGCGGGATGAGGTAGGAAATGTCATTGTCAGGAAAAAAGCAACCGCCTACGATAACGCCCCGATGGTTACCATCCAGGCCCACATAGATATGGTCTGCGAGAAAAACAGGAATGTGAAACATGATTTCGAAAAAGACCCGATAGATGTATATGTGGACGGAGACACGATCAAGGCAAGAGGGACAACACTTGGAGCAGATAATGGTATAGGGGTTGCAGCATGTCTTACCGTGATGGAAGACAAAAATTTGAAGCATGGCCCCCTCGAATTTCTATTTACGGTAGACGAGGAGACAGGGATGACAGGGGCTTTCGGCCTTAAAAAGGGCTCGTTGAAGGGAGAGATGCTCATAAATGCAGACACCGAAGAGTTTGGAGCAGTTTATATCGGATGTGCGGGAGGCGGCAACAGCACTCTGGCACTCTCTATTAATTATAAAAGGGTAGATGAAAAAGGGCTCGAAATAACTATCTGTGGATTGAAAGGGGGGCATTCCGGCTGCGAGATAAACGAAGGAAGGGCAAATTCACTAAAATTGATGGCACGGCTGCTGTACAACATGGATGCAAAAATAAGCAGTATAGAGGGGGGTGACAAATTTAATGCTATACCAAGAGAGGCAATCGCCAAAATAATCCCATCTGATAAAAGCAATGCAATTGAAAAGGTAGAGGAATTTGAAAAAATATTCAGGAGCGAATATTCTGTTACTGACCCGGGCATAACAATAGAAACAAAGGAATGCAACATAGAGAAAATTTTGGATTCTGATGGCCAGAAAAAAGCTCTCTCCTTGTTAATGGGTCTGCCCCATGGCATATTGGTGATGGACAAGCAGGTGGAGGGGCTGGTAGAAACTTCGACGAACCTTGCAAAAGTAAGAAGCAACGATGCTTTAGAAATAATGATGAGCTCAAGGAGTTCTATAAATTCTGCCCTGGATGCAACGATGCAAAGTATAAGGGCTATAGGGGAACTTGCAGGAGCTAAAGTCGAGGAAGGAAGCAGGTACCCGGGATGGAAGCCCAATCTGGATTCCGCATTGCTTAAAATTGCTACAGAGTCATACAAAGAATTGTACGGAAAGGAACCGGAGATTAAGGCAATACATGCAGGGCTGGAGACGGGTGTGATAGGTAACACATTCGACATGGATATGATATCCATAGGCCCCCAGATAGAGCACCCTCACAGCCCCGACGAGGTTGTATATATCTCATCAGTGCAAAAGTTCTGGGAATACCTGCTAAAAATACTGGAGAACATAGCAAAGAAGAAATAAACTATTTTGCCTTTCTAATTTTTCTTGCCCTTGGCCCTTTTTTTGTTTTTTCTATTTCAAATTCCACTTTTTCTCCTTCTTCTGGAGTGAAATCGGTGTCATCGGCATGAATGAAAATATCATCCTCTAACTTTCTCGATTTTATAAATCCGTAATTTCTTTTATCAAACCATGTTTTTATCGTTCCTTTGTATATTTCTTTCCCTTCCATCTCGTCCCAGCACTCCGAGCAGTAAAAATTTTTACAGACAGGGCATTCGAATACTTTCCCTTTATACGAAAGCAGATTTCTTCCGCACATGCAGCATTTCATTTCGTCTTTCAGTTCATCTGCACAGCCCTTACATATCCCTGTGTCAGGACTGAGCAATTCCCTCAATTTATCATTCATTTTATTCCAACTTTATTTTTTTCTGTCCTTTATATTTTCCCTCATATGATTTTTCCGATTTGGACTTAACCTCCTCAAATACGATCTGGCACACTCTTTCCCCTGATGAAATGGTAATCTCTTCTTTGGTGTTGAAGCACGATATGGTTAGCGTGCCCTCAAATCCTACATCTACTTTTCCAAACGATGATATCACTCCCTTTCTTGCATACGTGGAGCGAAGCCACAACTGAGCAGCCTTAGTACCCAGCTTTATGTATTCCAGCGTGCCGATAGCAAACCACTTCATGGGTTGGATAACCGCTTTATCTTTTCTCTCCCCGTCGACCATGATTTCCCCTACCGATAGATCGTATCCATTCGGGGTCAAATTTTCTGGATTGAATGGTTGGATTGATATACCACCCTTCACAATTGAATTTTTAATGTCCACATCAGATAGTATCATGCCAATTGCCTTAAAAATTTTAATACGGAACCATATTTTAAGTTATCCCCGTTTATCCTTTCTCCGTTAAATCTATGCCATAAACGATGAATGATGCACCTATAACCAAAAACATAGTTATTTTTTCTTTTAGATTTGAAGATTGTGCTCCGAGACATCATGCCTAAAACCTTTTTAAAGTATGAGCGTATATCCCATCCAGGTGATTCATTGGGTAATGTGAGACCAACATACATAAAGCGGATGGCAATCAAACTAGTTGAGCAGATGCCGGACAATTTCTCGGAAGATTTTAATGCTAATAAGAATGCGGTAGCTGAGTATACGAATATAAACAGTAAAATAATGAGAAATCGTATAGCGGGATATATATCAAGAATGCTTGAAAATAAGGAAAGTAAAAATGAAGTTAAAGGGGAAAATTGAAAAAGCCGTTAAATCAATCCAGGAAGGAAATTTCATTCTCGTATATGACGCTGACGGGAGGGAGGAGGAAACAGATTTTATTATAGGGGCGGAGTTTGTCAGTAAGGAAAGTATATATCGGATGAGACATGACGGAGGAGGCTTAATTTTTCTTATGGTGCACCGCGATATCGGTGATAAGTTAGGTCTTCCATACCTTTCAGATGTTTTTTACAGGAGTGCCATAAAATGGCCTGTTCTCAAGGAACTCATTCCTAATGACATACCTTACGATACGAAGTCATCCTTTTCAATAACGATAAACCACAGAAAGACATTTACCGGCATAACCGATGTCGATAGAGCAATGACAATGAGGGAATTTGCCAAACTTGCATCCTGTGTTAAAAATATGGGCGGGATAGAGGCACAACGCACATTCGGAGAAAATTTCAGGGCTCCCGGGCATGTTCCCATATGCATGGCTTCAGAAGACTTGTTGCAGGAAAGGAGAGGGCATACGGAACTGTCGGTGGCGCTTGCCGTTATGGCGAATATAACTCCCATCACGGCAGGATGCGAGATGATGGATTATGGAAACAGTCTTCCAAAAAAAGATGCAGCCAAGTATGCCGAAGAAAATAAACTTGTTTTTCTTGAGGGGCAGGAAATCGTGGAGGCATGGGAAGAATGGCAAGAGTGATGGCAACCGGGGTTTTTGATTTGCTTCATATGGGCCATCTGCATTATCTGAGGGAGGCGAAGAAATTTGGGGACGAGCTTGTAGTCGTTGTTGCTACTGACGAAACGGTTAGGAAGAGAAAACACAGTCCCATCATCCCGCAGGAAATGAGGAGGCAACTGGTGGAGGCATTGAAGCCGGTTGATAAGGCGGTTATAGGCTATGCCGATGACAATTTGAGGATAGTGGAGGAAATAAAGCCAGACATTATAGCCTTAGGATATGATCAGGAAATGGAAGGGCTGGAAAAAAAACTGAAGGAAAGGGGCATTGATGCAAAAATAGTAAGATGCGCCAAATATGCAGATTATGATTTGAACGGAACAAGAAAAATCATAAAGAGGATAGAAGAAAAGATAGAAAAGAATGAATTGTATAAAGGTTCAGGATGAAAAAAATAGGAATAGCGGATACAACATTTGCAAGATATGACATGGGCAATGCTGCAGTGGATGAATTGAAGAAAAATGCCTCGGGCATTAAAATAAAAAGGTACACAGTTCCGGGCATAAAGGATTTGCCTGTTGCTGCAAAAAAGTTGATGGAAGACGGTTGCGACATTGTTATGGCTCTCGGTATGCCCGGCCCTCAACCGATAGACAAGCAATGTTCTCACGAAGCATCGATGGGATTGATAGCCGTTCAATTGATGACGGGCAAGCATGTCATAGAAGTGTTTGTTCATGAAGATGAAGCGGAGGATGAAAAGCAGCTAAAATGGCTGGCAGACAGAAGAACGAGGGAGCATGCATTGAATGTCATTGCCCTCCTTTTCCATCCCGAAAAATTGACACAGCGGGCAGGAACGGGACAGCGCCAGGGATTTGAAGATGCGGGGCCGTTGGAATGAAGCAAAAAGGTTTAATGGATGAAAAAGAAGCATTCAGGGAGAACATAAAAGAAATCAGGGAGGGAGATTGGATTAGAGATGCTCTAAGGGCGCGAAAATTTACGGGAATAGAGTCGCTAGAACAGGGGATAGATCTCATAAAATGTGCCATTGAACTCCACGAAAGAGGAAACCATGAATTCAAATAAGAGGGGTATCGATGATATATTGTTTCTCATCTGTGATTTTTTAAACAAGAATGATGTAGCGTATGTGGTGGTTGGCGGAATAGCGATTCTATTTTATGGCAACCCCAGGACTACCATGGATATTGACATAATCCTCCAGTTGAATGAAAGAGATATAAGAAATCTTGTACATTTTTTAGAGAAAAAAGATTTTGTTGTTTCTGAGGAGGATTTAAGGAATGCTTTAAAGGAAAAATCTCATTGTACGATATTAGATAAGTTGTCAATACTTCGGTTGGATGTCAAGGGAATTTATACCTGGTCCGACCAGATGACATTAGAAAGGAGAAAGGCCGTGGAATGGAGAGGCACGGTTATCTACATTGCTTCGCCCGAAGACATCATTGCAAACAAGCTTTATTTTGGAAGCGAACAGGACATAAAAGATGCCGAAAGTATATACGTGAGGCAACTCAAAAAATTGGATATGAAATATTTGGAAGAGAGATGCGGATCTCTAAACGTTCACAACGAATTCATGGAAATAAAAGAAAGAGTTGAGAGGTATCTAAAGAAAGTGGATAAAAATGAAATATCGAAACAGAAGCAAAAGAGGAAAGAAGACAATTCAGGCAAGAGTTAACAACGGAAAATTATTTGTTTATCTGCCCGCCGGCATAAGCGAGGAAGAGGAAAAGAAGCGGGTTGATAAGATGGAGGAGCGAAAAAGGAAACAGAGGCTTGACAGCAACGGGCAATTGGCCGAGCGCGCTCAGGAGCTGAACAAAAAATATTTTGATGGAAAACTGAAATTTGAGATTTGGCAGCTGTACGCCAGAGACTAAAACAATAAGGATATCCGACCGCCTGGCAGATATGCCCCGGCGGGTCAGGGATTATGTCATAATCCACGAAATGGCGCATTTGATCCATCCGAATCATTCAAAGAAATTCTGGGAATTGGTCAATAGGTATACAAATACACTGAGAGGGCTAGGGGCTATCTCATGGCATCAGATTAGAAAGTGAAAAATTAAAAGCAAAAGCAAAAATGTTTAATTGATGAAAGTATCGAAGTTAGGAAAATAGACGAGAAAATTAGGCAAACATTAAATATGCGAATTTATATATTATTATGGTAGATATAACGCTAGCGATACCAGAAGAACTTCATAAAGTTGTTAAACAACATAAAGAGATCAGGTGGAGCGATATCGCTAGGGAAGCCACGTGGGATTATGCCAGGAAAATCGAGTTGTTGGATAAAATAACCGCTAAAAGCAAGTTTACTAAGGAAGACATAATGGAAATAGACGCCAAGATAAAAAAAGATTTGTTTAAGCATTATGCTAAATGAAATTGGTAGTGGATACGACCGTCATTCTGCCAGTATGAAAGCGGCTATGTGTAAAAACTATTTGTATTCTCTCGGATTATTCAACTGGCAAATGAAGGCTTAACCCCAAATTCATAGATAGCTCTTGGAATTAGCGAAAAATTATAGTCAACCCATGAGAGTGATTCT
>JAYEJS010000131.1 GCA_034660695.1 Candidatus Thermoplasmatota archaeon
GACGACAAATCGGGTACGGGAGTTGCATTTACAAGAAATCCGGCAACCGGAGAAAAAGAACTATACGGTGAATTTTTGATGAATGCCCAGGGAGAGGATATCGTTTCCGGAAAAAGAACGCCACAGCTAGGGAATGAAATATATATAAAAATTTGTTATATCATTGATGCAATTCGAGGAGATGAACTGGAAGGAAATCGAAAAACTTGATAAGGATACGATATTTTTTTTAACAATCGGCCCGATGGAAGAGCACGGCCCCCATCTTCCAGTCGGAACAGATTTTCTTATCGCAAAATTTGTGGAAAAGAAGGCGATGACGATTCTCGAAGAAAAAAAATTTAGTGTTGTTTCACTCCCTTCCCTCCCGATCGGCTGCTGCAGAATGGCTAGAGATTTTCCGGGGAGCATGTCAATCGACTGGAAAGCTGTAAGGGATATGCTGCATCAAATTTTTGTTTCCGCGGCAAAAATGAATTTTCGGAATATTATTGTATGCAATTTTCACATGGATTTGCATCACATAAAAGCAATTCATACGGCAATTGAAAAAGGAAAAAAAGAAGGCATGACAATATGCGAACCTTTTTCGTCATATTATTTCAAAGGAATGCTATGGCCTCCCCTTAATGGAGAAGGAGAGGTGCATGCAGACATGAAAGAGACATCTCTCGCCCTTGTTCTTTTTCCAGAACTTGTAAAGGAATGGAATGACCTTCCGCCGGTGAAAATAAAAATGGATGGACCGGATGCTTTGTTCAAAACAATGAAGGAAATGGGCGCAAAGGAAGGTTATGTTGGAAATCCTTCGATAGCAAACGAGGAATATGGAAAAAAGTTTCTGGAAAAAATTACAGACATATGTACCGAAACGGCAATGGCAATGCTTTCTGGAGAAGAACTTCCAGAACTTCCGACAAGAATAAAACTTTTACTCAGGTTCATAAAATGATGAAAGACGGTCATTGATGTAATCCAAGCAATCCTGAAGGCATTTTTTGTTATCCCATCTTTTTATTTGGTCACATTTTTCTTTTCTATCAAAATGTCTTTTTATGTTCGGTACGGCCCGTACAACGTTATCGACAATCGTCACATCAGCAGCCCTTGAAGTTCTAGAAAGAGGGTTGAGATCTATGGCGATAACTATTTTCCCCATTTTTTTAAGAGCTTCACATCTGTCCCCGTCCTCTAAAGGGACAAGTACAACGTCTGCAGAATAAATTCCTTCCGTACAGCATTTTCCCCTGTCGTGTTCTAAGCCCGGTATCCTTGCATCTGCTTCCATGCCGAGAATATTTTCACCTCCCACTTCCTCAAGAAATTTTATTATCTTTTTGACTCTCTCTTCAGTTCTGTGAAACAGATTGACTTCAATCCGTGCATTTGCCGCCTCTGCAAGCTCTATGCATTCCTTTCCAGCAAGAACGGCAACGTTCCCGTTTACTGATATTACCGCATTTTTGGCGATTTTAAAATAAGCAGCAGCAGCCCCGGCAGCCTCATCAGCAGGGTCTATAGTCTTTTCCCCTATCAGGTAATCAAATGCTTCCCCTCTCCCATGTGCAATCATGCCCGTTTCGTGTACCAGCCCTTTTCTCACTCCATCTGCTATTCTCTCCCTCATCATAAGGGACTGATAGCGGGGATGGCTTTTTGGAACGTACATATTGTATGCATGCATCTTACAATTTAAAATCTTGTCTTACAATTATTATAGACTTCCTTCACATATAATTCAGTTTTGGGTAGCAGAAATTTGAGTTGTCACTTTTAGCTTTTGATATATCAAAACCCCATCATGAATTTGTGGCAGGTATTCAGCCTCATATATGGTACGAATTATGCAAATTTAAAGTTTAAATAATGGAAGATATTACACTATTGCCTTACTGGGAGCATGGTGTAGCCAGGGATCATTGCGGGCTCCAGTTATGGGAATGAATTAAAGAGGGTCATCTGATCCGTGACGATTAACTGGAGCGATGACCCATAGAAGAGACCCGCCGATCTGGGTTCAAATCCCAGTGCTCCCACTAAGAAGGAGAGATAAGATGAACGAAAAAATAAATGTGAAAACAATCATCTCAATGTTTGTACTACTGTTAGGCATAATATTCTATTTTGCATGGAATGTAAAATATGGTGCATGGACAGACATAGGAATTTATTCCGTAACTATTGTTCTGATCGGTTTCGGGATAGCAGGATTATTACTCTCCATGCTTCCAGAAAAAGAGGGTTAAAATGAGAATTGAAAGAGTGATACCTGTAATTGCCGTTTTGTTAATGACAATGGGTATTTTATCTACCGTATACGTTCACTCATTTCAGGAAAGAGAGGGAACAGATTATCTGAAGATAAATGGGAAAGAGTTCGGCATTAATGATCTATTCAATTCATGTAATAAAAAGGATATGAAAACTTCTATGGGAGAAACACATACCGGAATTTCATTGGCGGACATTGTAAATCTTTCGGGAGTGGAAAATCCTGGTGAGCATATCTATACGATTATAGCGGCAGATGGCTACTCCAAGACAGTGGAATGGAATAACATCAAAAATGGCATATTTACAGAGGAGGAAAAAAGAGCGATATTTTCAGATTTGCCCAAACAATTTTGGGTAAGAAATATTGTTGAAATAAAGGTGATTTAAAATGAAAAAGATGAGGATGTTAGCAGGGGTTGTCCTCTTTGGCTCTATATGGGGATTGATGGAATGCGCCCTCGGCGACTATCTGCACAATGTGGGCTTTTCGTCGGGAGCAATAATGACGGGTTTTATCGGCCTTGGACTGATGGCCGTAAGCAGGAGGATTTACGGAATAAGGGGCATGCAGCTCGGCATGGGAGCAGTTGCAGGAATGCTGAAATTCCTCCATCCTGTCGGCGGGTGCCTGCTCTGCTCTGCAATAGCGATAGCTGTGGAAGGAGCGCTTTTTGAGATGATTTGGTACAGTCCCCGCATAAGCATTAACAGAATAAATGGGATTGAAATGAAAGTCAGCATGGGCATTATCTCCGGTTACGTGATATACACCCTTGGCTATGTAGCCACACAGGTTTTAACACCACTGGTTGTATCTGCTCCTTTTTACCTGTCAGATTTGCTTGCCGTGATACCCAAAATTCTTTCGAGTGGGACGATTGCCGGGCTGGCCGGGGGATTGACTCTCACCATGGTCCTTTCAATACCAAACGATGTGGCCAGTAGAATGGTGGAAATAAAGAAAGAGGTTTATTATCCAGTAGCATCTCTTGTCTCCATACTCTGCTGGGCTGGCATAATCATGCTGCCATGAAAAATTTCCTGCTCACCGGGGAAAAAAATTCTGGGAAAAGTACAGCAGTATACAAAATGGTCAGGAATGCCAGTTTTTCGTGTGGGGGAGTTCTCTCTCTTCCAGTAATAAGCAACGGTGCAAAGATAGGAATAGATGCTCTCGATATTATGACGGGAGAATCAAAAGCGTTGGCAAGGGTTGGAGGTGACTTTAAAGGAATAGAGATGGGCAGGTATAAGATAAGCGGTAAGGGGATAAAACACGGCGAAAATGCGATAAATCGGGCGATTGGGAATTGCAAACTCGTTGTTATAGATGAGATAGGCCCGCTGGAGTTGAATGGACGCGGTTGGATAAAAGCCGCAGAGTATGCTTTGGAAAGCGAGAGCAATGTTTTCATTGTAGTCAGAAGTCAATTGAGAGATGCATTTATTGAAAAGTATGGAAAATATGGACTGAATGTCATAAATTTCAATGGGATTTCGCTTTCCGAGTTGCAAAAGAAATTGTGTGAGAAGCGAACATAATAACAAATTTTTTGTATAGATTTTTGTTTTTGTAGTGAATATATGGAGTTAAAGGATTTCGTTGAAAAATATGGTGAAAGATACAGTGAGTTGCTTGGGATAGATGTAGACAAGGAAATATTCAAATGGTTCCTGGCTGCTTTGCTTTTTGGAGCCCCTATTAAGGAAGAGAATGCTATCAGAACCTATAGAGTTTTAGAAAAATATGGATATACGTCTCCGGAAAAGATTATTGAAGCTGGATGGGATGAAATCGTAAGATGCTTGGATAAGGGGGGATATACAAGATATGACTTTAAAACGGCTGATAAACTCATGGAGGCATGCGAAAATTTGTTGAAACGGGGAGGAATAGAAAAAAATATTGAAGGAAGGAAGAAACGAGAGAGATTTGAAAGAGTTAGCAAAGGGAATAGGAGATACAACAGTTAATATTTTTTTGAGGGAAATGGGAATGGAACATGAACCATCTAAATATGCAGTTTTAGCTGCTAAAAAGCATGGATTGTGGAAGGAAAAAATAATAGAGGTGAAAGGAATAGATGCTGCTGAACTTGAGATCGCTTTGATGAAGTTGGGAAGAGACTTTTGCAGGAAAAATAAATGCAATGAATGCCCTTTTCCTTGTTAAATTCTACAATTATCGCAAATTATAACATTAGGGAACACATTTACTTTTTAATGCAGGAGAGGATTGGGATAATATATGGCGATACGACATCAACAGCCTTTACCTTCGCTTCGAACAGGCAGATAAGGAGACTCGACTACGTATATGTTGTTCATGAAGAAAGAAAAGTTCTGGCTCAAATCAGGGAAGCAAAGCGCATATCCAAGCTTTCCTTTGAAAAAGTTTTTCTTGAGGAAGCTAGGGAAGAAGGTGAAAAAATTTCCGCATCTGCAGACGTTATTGGATATAGTGGAAGGCAGGGGCTTTGTGTTCCCAGGACACCGTTCAGGCAGGGAGATTACGTTTACATAGCTGATGAAGCCATTGTAAGAGAAGTGCTCGGATTAAAAAAGAAAGGCGCCTATATAGGGCTCCTAAAAGATTTGAATATAAAAGTTTACCTGGACATAAATACACTCCTCCAGAAACATGTTTCAATACTTGCGAAAAGTGGAAGCGGTAAAAGTTATGCAATGGGTGTAATAATCGAGGAGTTTATAAAAAATAATGTGCCGGTTGTGATAATAGACCCGCATGGGGAATATGCTTCCCTTATCCATCCAAACCTGGACAAAAATGAACTGGAAATGATGAAAAGATTTGATGTGAAACCGAAGGGCTATGGAGGAAATATTGTCCAGTATTCTCCGGGAAATGGGGCAAATCCAGATTCGATACCACTTTACTTGGACGAGATAAACCTGGAACTGAACGATCTGCTTGACGTAATGCCATCTAAAATAACCGGTGTGCAGAAAGGAATTCTTTACCAGGCAATAAAGGAAGTCAGTGAAAAAAAGAGGATATACCTACTGGAGGACATTATAGACAATCTAAAGGAAGCTAAAAGCAGTGCAAAATGGAATTTGATTCCGCAGCTCGAGGAGCTGAATGACATGGGGCTGTTCTCGGCAGATGCAACGCCAATAGAATCACTTGTCCGGAAAGGGAAATGTTCGATAATAAATCTGAGGGGCATTCCGCCGCACATACAGGATGTGGTCGTTTCTCATGTCCTTGCAAAATTATTTGATGAAAGAAAAAGGAATGGCATTCCCCCATTCATGGTAGTCATAGAGGAGTCGCACAGGTATTGCCCCGAGAGAGGGCAGGGGGGAGCCATATCTTCGGAGATAATAAGAACGGTAGCCTCAGAGGGAAGAAAATTTGGAATGGGGCTGGCGATAGTTAGCCAGCGTCCAGCCCGGGTTGAAAAGAATGTTGTATCCCAGTGCAATACGCAGATAATACTGAAGACCACCAACCCCAATGACGTGAAGGCAATAGTTGCCTCGGTGGAGGGATTGACACAGGGAGCGGCGGATGAAATACAGCGACTTCCAATAGGAATGGCAATTGTGAGCGGTCTGCCAATCAATGCACCCCTCTTCGTGGAGATAAGGGTGAGAAGGTCGAGCCACGGCGGGAGGGCTGCAGAAGTTATTGATGAGGATGATAAGAGTTCTGCCCGTAAATTTTCTTTTAGATTCGGCAGATAGAAACAAAATTATTTAAAAAAGGATTAAATACAGTTATCATGAAAATTCTTGTCCACGTATGCTGTGCTCCCTGCTTTTGCTATCCTCACAAAAAGTTATGCGAGGAGGGATACGATGTCGTTGGATTCTGGTACAACCCGAATATTCATCCTTTTATGGAATACAGGGCAAGAGAGGAGTCGTTAAGAAATTATGCAGAAATAGAAAATGTTGAGGTAGTTTACAATACCTACGATTTTATTGACTACCTAAAAATGCAACTGCAAAGCGTTGAACGACCGGAGAGATGCGAGCATTGCTATGCTTATAGGCTTGAAAGAACTGCAAAGTATGCAACAGAAAACGGTTTCGATGCATTTACCACCACACTCCTTGTTTCCCATCATCAGTATCACGAGGCGATAAAAAAAGCAGGCAATGAGTTAGCAGAGAAATACGGCATACCGTTTTACTACGAGGATTTCCGTAAAGGATTGCATCAGGGTAATGCCATATCTAAAGCCTACGGACTTTATCGCCAGAAATACTGCGGATGCATCTTAAGCGAATGGGAGAGATACCGAAAGGCTTTATGAAAAAATCAATTTCCTCTTTTTCATGTGTATACTGTTCTTTCTGTCGTTCTCATTATTTTCGCCACTTCCTTTTGTTTATATCCCTCAGCTGAAGAGGATATTTGAGATGTAGGGCAAAATAGGGCAAATGGAGATAAATTCTGCAGAACTGGGAAAAAATTGATAGTCACCGATTCCATACAACCTTCTCCCTTTTTATCCATTCCCTGAAGAAAAAGTCCGCTATGCGATTTTTGTAAATCATACCACGTTTTTCCAATGATTGAATTGCTTTTCTGATATGAGCAAATGATTTTAATCCATGCTTTTCTATAAATTCTGTATTTAACTCAAAATCTTTATCCCTTCCAGCCATTATTACCAGCAATTTTTTCTGATATTCGCTCCCTATATTATTCCATATCAATTCAAAGCCAGGACTAAAGGAAGAAATCACCTCATCCAAAGCCCTTTTTGCCTTTTTTAAATCAATTTTATTACCCAAATTCCATACCTCATGACATATTGCCTGCACGTAGAAAGGAATACCTTCGCTGAAAGCAAGGACAAAGTTCGTCGCTTCCCTATTTATCTTTTTACCAGTTTCTTCAAATCTTTCTATTACGAATTTTTCCAGCTTTTTTCTCTCCACGGGCTCGAGCCTTACCATTTTCCCAAATCGGTAAAAAGGTCTTTCCTCATTTTCAAAAATTAATGAAATTAGATGCCTTTCACTCCCTGAAAAAAGGTAGCTCACGTTTTTATGGTTTTCCATTATCGCTCTCATCCTCCTTTCCATTCCCAAGCCATCAAACTTTTCAATTTCCTGAAATTCATCGAATGCAATTATTATCCTTTTCTTCTTCCCCTTCTTTTCAGGGAAAGCCAACACCTCTTCTAAAAGATCCTCTTTATTTCTGAAAATGGGCTCAATGCCCATTCTTCCCTTCTCGTCAATGAAGATTCTTACGCTTATTTTCGTAAAAAAATCCTTTATTTCCTTTGCAGCTTTTTCTATTGAACTATATGCGTTTTTAACAATTTCATTTATCATCATCCTTGCCATATCTTCCTTTGTTATTACACTTTGAAGATTTATTCTTACTGCTATTGCTTTCCCCTGATCGTTTATCTTTCTGAATATTTCCTCTATCAGAGAAGATTTTCCCATTTTTCTGGGGGAATAAAGAATGACGTGCTGCCCGGAAAGCAAATCCATCGTCAGTTCCTTTATTTCTTTCTCCCTGTCCACGAAATGTTTGCCTGTAACAATCGCCCCATATATGAAAGGATTTTCCATAAGATCCATAAAACCTAATGAGATAATACTTTATAACTTTTTGGTTATAACCTTTTAGTTATAACTTTTTGGTTACATATACTTATTGCAAAAGCTCAAGATAGCATTTTCATGATTTTCCAAATTTTGAGGAGACAATGATTGATATGTAAGTAGTGTCACCGTTTCGTTATCGGCATCAGATACAGCATCTGGTGTAGCATTCACTAAATACCGCATTAATGGAGGAAGCTGGATTACCTATACGTCTACATTTACAATAAGCAGTGATGGTGTTCACGCCTTGGAGTATTACAGCCAGGATAATGCAGGAAATACTGAAACAACGCATAGCGTAGAGATAAAAATTGATAAAACAGCACCATCTCCAGTTTCAAATCTACATAGTCCTACTCATGTTCCTGGAGAATATTCAAATGTTAATACAATAGAAGTGGAATGGACAGCTTCAGCAGATGCAATAAGCCATTTAGATGGATATGCAATTGAATAGGATCATACTGCAGATACGATTCCAGATGGAAAGGATATAGAAGAAGGAGTTAATTCATTAAGCAATACTGTTGGAGATGGAACACGGTATTTCCACATAAGGCCAATTGATAATGCTGGAAATTATGGATCAACATCTCATATCGGACCATTCATTATAGATACAACTGCTCCAGTAACAACACATTCATTATCTGGGACACTTGGCAATAATGGCTGGTATGTGAGCAATGTTGATGTAACTCTAACAGTAACCGATGATGATGGAATTGCTTTTACTAAATACCGCATTGATGGTGGCAGTTGACTCACATATACTGCACCAATCACAATCGGTGTTGAGGGAACCCATACAGTAGATTACTACAGCCAGGATAATGCTGGAAATACTGAAACAGTGCACAGTGTAGAAATAAAAATAGATAAGACTGCTCCATCAATAGAAAGTGTAAAAGTTTTGCCGATTGTCCAACTATTAAATGGGTATGTTAACATAACTTGTGATATAGTTGATATTAATACTCAGGTGGTAAAAGTTAACATCATGAAATACCCAAATGAATCGGTTATAAACACGACAATGATAAGTACAGATAGTGCCACATATTACTTTAATGCAACTTATGATGAAGAGGGAGTATATGACTCCTTTATATGGGCAGAAGACGAGAGTGGGCATTCTTCTGTTTCACTATCTTATAGATTCTATATATGCAATCTAACGTATGAATGTAAAATTTCATGTGGGAAAAATAACATAAGTTCGGAGAGCATGGATGTAGAACTTGTTATTAATTCTAATGACGTTACAAATGTTACAGTAGGTAATTTCAGCGAAAACCCAGTTGGTGAAGTATTATCAGTTGATTTATTAGGAAAATACTTGGAAATAAATATAGAGAATGAAAGCGTCGTTGGATGGCCTATTTATGTAAGGATATATTATTCCTTAGAAGACTTGAGTAGAAACAATATTACAGAAGCTCAATTACTTGGGATATATTATTGGAACGAAGAAAACGAAACATGGGAAATGTATAATGATACAGGAGTAAATGTAACCGATATTCTTGTCAATGGAACGCAATATGCTGGGTACGTATGGGCAAATATATGGCACTTGACGTTAATAGCTCCGGGTGCTAATCCAACCGTTCCTTTGGAAGTTAACATACAAAGCGATCCATCTGAAGTAAAGAGAGGAGGGAATCTTACTTATACTATCGCTATAAAAAATACTGGAGGTGCATCTGCACAAAACGTTCGCATAACTGAATACTATGATTCCAACTTTATTCCAATGAGCTTTGATCCTATGCCATCGGAAGGAAACAACATATGGAGATTTGATTCGATTGGGCCAGGGGAAACAAAGAAGATAAAGATAACTGGTATTGCGGCAGATAACAATGAAACAATGTTGCAAAACATGGTGCATTATTATTCGTCCAATGGAGGATGGGGAAGAGTCTGGGAGAGGACAACTGTACTGTATGCCGAGCCACATATCGAACTGGAAGCTCCCACTGAAGCAGAAGCTGGAGATGGAATATTGTGCAAGCTGATTTATTACAATGCCGGCAACATGGATATGAAAAACGTAACGGTACGGTTTACATTTCCGCATATGGAATTCGTTTATGAAAATACTTCTAATGAAAAAGAGTGGCATATGAATACTTTAGGTGGAAATTCAGGGTTCAGAGAGAAATATGGCTAGGGATAGATTTACCTTTGGATGATGGAATAATCATTCCATTATTTACAGAACTAATTTCAGACGAATTTTACCTAAATTACACAGCAAATGTAACAGTGAGAGCATGTCCATCGTTGTCGATACAAAAAGCAGATTCTCCCGATCCAGTTTATGAAGGAGAAAACTTGAGTTATACAATCATTATTTCAAACAATGGAAACATGAACGCCAGTAATGTAATCATAGAGGATGACTACGATGAAAGCATGCTGAACATAACCGATGCAGATGGTGGCACAGATGACGGAGATAAAATAACATGGAATATTGGCAATCTCACTGCTGGAGAAAGCAAGGAATATACAGTTATTGCCAAAGTAAAAGGCATAGAAGAAGAAACCACATTTCTTAACTACGCGACTGTTACATGCGGTCAGAGTGTGAGTGATTCATGTTCAGAGCAGACTACAGCTAAACCGCTACTCTCTCCTCCTGTTCTTCGGGTCAGCTTATCTTCTGCAAGTCAAGTAGAAACCAACTCTGAGATTGTATACAATATTATGATCAGCAATATTGGCGAGGAAAATGCTATTAATATGTCAATAACTGATTATTACGATTACAATCAAATCGTAGTAATAGACTCGGATGGAGGCACTGATGACGGGAATAAAATAACATGGAATGTTGGGTTGTTGCAAGGTGGGGAGAGCATAAATTACACCATTGTTGCTAAAGTGATAGCAGAAAGCGGAAGCATCATGAACTATGTTGAAGTAAGTTGTGAAAATGGGAATGAAGATACGAATGAGACAACAACCGTTATTACAGATCAGCCACCAGTTACGGAATTACAGTTCCAAGGATACGCAAACACCAAAACTTATTGGGGCTGTTACACCCTGCATTACATCCATACGGGCACAACAATAAAAATTCATGCAGAAGATATGCCGTCAGAAAACCCCTCGGGAATTAACCACACTTATTATAGGGTATGGAGATGGGATGATGCGAAATCTAAATGGAAATTGTTGTTCAACTGGAAAGAGTACGAGAACGAGAAAATTAAATTGTCCCAGATAGGAGAAACAAATGGTTATTCAGCATACGGAAAGTATACAATCGATTTTTACAGCATAGACAAATCTGGAAATAGAGAGTCTGCGAACTGGGAAGACATATACGTTACCAACGATCAAAATCAAAACCAAAATTCCGTTGCAGGGATGACCGCGATGGACAACAGCATACAGGGGTTCGAGCTGCTTTTGTTACTGGGTGCTGTAGCGGTTGTTCTCCTCCTAAAACGAAAAAGAGATTTTGAGTAACTACCACATCTTTTTCCTCTTTTTTTCTTTCACTTTTAGAAACTCTTAAAATGCCATGCCTTATTAACCTCTGGTGTCAGAATGAAGATAGTTGAATGTGTTCCGAACTTCAGCGAGGGAAAGAGAAAGGACGTCATAGACGCAATAATAAATGAAATAAAAAAATTTGACGTTAAAATATTGGATTATTCACCGGATGCCGACCACAACAGGACAGATGTGACTTTTATTGGAGGGGCTGAGGAAGTAAAAAAAGCGGCGCTTGCAATGTCGATGAAAGCCGTTGAACTCATAGACATGAACAGACATAGAGGTGAGCATCCGAGAATGGGAGCAATGGATGTCGTCCCTTTTATTCCTCTGATGGATTCCACAATGGAGGGGTGCATAGAACTGGCAAGGCAATTTGCAATGGAGTTTTCAGAAAAAACGGGTGTGCCCTGTTATCTTTATGAGGAGGCAGCAACACGCCCCGATAGGAAAAATCTTGCTAAAATAAGGAAAGGAGAGTTCGAAGGTCTGAAAGAGGAGATAGGAAAAAATCCTGACAAAAAGCCAGATTTTGGCCCGAATCATATTCATCCTACCGCCGGTGCTACTGCAGTTGGCGCCCGCTTCTTTCTAATAGCGTTTAATGTCAATCTTGCGACAGACGATATTTTGATTGCAAAGAAAATCGCAAAGGCGGTCCGTCATTCATCTGGAGGTTACAGGTATGTGAAGGCCATGGGATTTGAAATAAAGGAAAGGGGTATTGTCCAGGTTTCCATGAATATGGTGAATTACAGGGGAACACCGCTATTCAGGGTCTTCGAGACAGTAAAAAGAGAGGCGGAAAGATATGGAATCAACGTTATAGGAAGCGAGATAGTGGGGCTCATACCCATGGAGGCGCTAACGGATGTGGCAGAATTTTATCTTCAGTTAGAAAAATTTGATGAAGGGCAAATGCTGGAGAAACGTTTGCTGGAGCAGATAAAATGATGGCAGATGAACGCATAAACGAATTCATTCAAAATCTTGCAAGCGGGGCACCCACACCAGGGGGAGGGAGCGCCGCCGCCCTTGGAGGGGCGATAGCCTCCGCCCTATCGGAGATGGTGTGCAACCTGACCATCGGCAAAGAAAAATATGCTGCAGTGGAGAAGCAGATTGGAGAGGAGAAAGAAAAATTAATTTCCTGCAGGAAAAGGCTGCTCGAGATTGTGGACGAGGATGCAAAGGCGTTCGATGAGGTCATGAAAGCGTTTAAAATGCCAAAGGATGAGGATGCCAGAAAAGATGCCATTCAGGAAGCTTATAAACTTGCCGCTTCCGTTCCGATGGAAACTGCAGAACGATGCATGGAAATCCTTGAACACGCAGAGGTTATTGCAAAAATGGGAAATAAAAATTCCATAACGGATGCGGGAACTTCTGCACTGCTTGCCCATGCATCACTGAAATCTGCACTATTCAATGTGAAAATAAATCTCTCCGGGATAAAAAATGAGGCATTCCGTAAAGAAATGGAAAAGAAGACAAAATTCCTTGAAAAAAATGCAGACAAAAAACTGGAGAGCGTAAACAAAATTGTGGAAGAGCAAATATGAAAACAGATCTGGAAATAGCGAGAGAGACCGAGCTTAAGCCGATTGAAAGCATTGCTGCCGGCATAGGCATAAAAGAAAAGGAAGTAATTCCATGGGGGCGGCACAAGGCAAAGATATCGCTCGATATTTTTAAAAGAATAAGAGGAAGGGAAGATGGAAAGCTCATACTGGTAACGACAATAAATCCCACCTCTGAAGGTGAGGGAAAGACAACAATAACTATAGGTCTTGCACAGGCCCTCACAAAACTCGGCAAAAAAACGGCACTTGCAATAAGGGAGCCCTCCCTGGGACCGACAATGGGCATAAAAGGAGGGGGGACAGGCGGCGGGTATTCGCAGGTACTGCCGATGGAAGACATAAATCTTCATTTTACAGGGGACATGAATGCGGTGACATCTGCCCACAATCTGCTTTCGGCGCTTCTGGATAACCACATTTACCATGGGGACAAATTTCACATAGATCCAAGGTACATCGTATGGCCCCGCGTTATGGATATGAACGACCGCAATCTACGCAACATTGTCGTGGGACTTGGGAGGCCGATGGATGGCACCCCGAGGGAGGATAATTTTTCCATAACCGCCGCATCCGAGGTGATGGCGATTCTGTGCCTTTCCAGAGATATCGATGAACTGAAAAAAAGATTGTCAAAAATAATAGCTGCTTATACATACGAGGAAAAGCCCATTACCGCTTCAGATTTAAATGCCGTTGGAGCCATGACATTACTTCTTAACGATGCCATAAAGCCCAATCTGGTGCAGACCGTCGAGTATGTGCCCGCTTTTGTTCACGGTGGTCCATTTGCAAATATCGCTCACGGAACGAACAGCTTGATTGCAACAAAAATGGGGTTGAAACTGGCAGACTATTTTGTTACAGAGGCGGGCTTCGGAAGCGACCTTGGAGCGGAAAAATTTTTTGACATTGTATGCAGACATGGCATAAAGCCCAGTATCGTAGTGCTTGTTGTTTCCGTAAGGGCATTGAAAGTTCACGGGGGAATGGGCCAAAAAGATGCAAGGATGGGAAAAGGCGGGGATAATGCAATAAAAAAAGGTCTCATGAACATGGAGAAACATCTGGAAAATATATCTCTTTTTGGTTTGCCTATTGTAGTGGCAATAAATAAATTCCCTAGTGACAGGGATGGGGAAATAGAAATTATAGAAAAATTTTGCAATGGACTGTCGATACCTGTAGCAGTTTCGGAGGTATGGAACGACGGCGGGGAAGGTGGGATAGAATTGGCCGGAAAAGTTGTGGATACGCTCTACAACAAAAAACCGAATTTCAGGTATCTTTACTCCCCGGATATGGGCGTGAAAGAAAAAATTGAAATCATCGCCAAAAAAATTTATGGTGCCGGTAAAGTAGTTTACACTGTCACTGCAGAAGACGACATAAGAGTGATAAGGAATCTGGACATGGAAGATTCGCTCGTATGCATGGCAAAAACGCCTTATTCACTTTCCGACGACCCGAAGATTAAGGGCAGGCCGGAGAACTTCAAAATCACGATAAAGAAAATAAGAATTTCCGCAGGGGCGGGCTTCATTGTGCCTATAACGGGAAAAATAACGACCATGCCGGGATTGCCAGCCCGTCCTGCTGCTGAAAAAATGGATATTATAAAAGGAAGGATGGAGGGGTTGTTTTAGAAATAATGGTGTTGGGAAGTCAATCGGGCCTATATTTCTCCTCTGTTTATTCTGTCTTTCAGCCCATCGAATTGCTCTCTTGTCAGCCTGCACATGTTTCCTTCTTCCCCAATCACCACTTCATTCCCTTTTATCTCAACATACGGGCAACATCCTTTTTCTCCACATAAACAAACTTTCATGGTTATAAATCCAAAACCCATATTTAAATTTTAACGATAGTTAATACTTTTATATTATTTTATATTTTGAGTAATAAATGGGTATAGGTCATGAGACGTATAGATAATTAATATGACAATACCAATTTTCATTTGCTCGAATCACAAAAGGGCAAAAATCAGCCGAACGGGTTGAGAAAGTGATGTTCATAAAATCCAGTGACATTTGAAAATTTGTAATCCTTGCCGTCTACGATTATAGCTCCGCTCATCTTGCCCATCAGATAGGGCGTGCCTATATTGTATACTCCTATAATGTATATCTGTTCAACCTCTACGGTTACATCTGCTGAAAAGCTCCCGTTCGAGCCGTACAAGCGCAGCCTTGTTGGCTTTTTGAATCCGCATATCACATCCCATTCCAGATATTCCAGTTTCAAATCCGGCATGTGTATTGCCTTACTTACCGTTTCATTTGAAAAGTATATTCCCCCTTCGAAAGGTTTGTCACCAAACTTTGCCATGCCGTATACTACGCTGGCGGGTATGGAGTCATCACTGAATTCCCCCCACTCCCAATCCATGGAAAGCTTTCTCGATATGCCCCAGTTGTGATCGTGATACCCTTTCCCGGATATTTTGTATACATGGCGTCCTTCTTTGTCAGTATATTCCAAAACTCCATCTGTCTTTCCGCAGGGAGCAGGTATAGTCCATCTCATCCATTCCTCTCCCCCCATATCTGTAGGTATTGCTGTTACCCCACATGTTATTCCCGATACATTGAGATACAGGCTTGCATCGCTTATGCCGTTGTGGTAAGTTATCGTATAATTCTCTTTGCCAGATTCGTAAAATACATCACCGGCAATGGTAACGTTGCACTTTTCGTAGTCCAGATTGTAGTCAATGAATGGATAGCTTTTCAAACTTTTAAAAATGCTTCCATCTTCCTTCATAAAAATCATGACAATCCCAACCGCCGATGCAAATGGATTGTTTAAATCACCAAAAGTAAAAAATTCTATGAGCAGGTTGTTCCCGTCATCACCCTTCACATTCATGTACCACCACTCGTACCAGTTTACAATATTGCTGTCGTTCTGATAGTACTTAAAATGGGCGGCATCATCTATATCATCTGGTCCGTCACAGCATAGGGCATTGGGCAGGGAGAATGTTGCATTCTCTTCTCTCTCAAATTTTTCTTCTCCAGTTATGGAAATGGCACCTAAAAGAATAACAAAAGAAACTGCAGTGGCAATAATTTTTTTCATATACTTTGTATAAAAATTGTCATATTTACTTTTTTGCCTATCCACTTTACTTTTGTACCAGAACATATGAAGGTGTTTTGTTTCGGTTTGGCCATCTTTTCCATCTCAATAAAATAGTACGTATAGTGATAAACAGAAAAAACAAGGAAAGAGATTAGGAGGAATACCCTCCTATTTTAAGGGACGGGTCGCCCAGTAAAACCCATTCTTCTATGGTCTTAAGATCTATCTTGTCGTCCATGGGCGGGAAAACACTGGCATAATTTGATATTGCACCTCCCCACATTTCGCCGAGTATATCAACATGTTCTTGTCCGTAGAGTTCGAAGAAGTTTGTTTCAAGCCAACCAAGAAGATATTGTATGCAGTCTGGAACACCGTCATTGTTGCGATCCCCAATTGTTCCGTATCCAAGCCCCGTGCATCCTATGCTTCCGATAGCACCACCACTCTTCGCTTTTACAATCCACCATCCGAAGCACTCGGGAATGGGCATCCAGTACCAAGTCAGAGTTCCTGTAAGCGATTTGATACACCCTATGGTGCTGTCCGCAAGTGTTGCATTAAACATGCTGTTGTGGCAGCCGCCTATGACCACTACCGGGTATTTTCCATCGTTTGAAAGCAACGGCATATGGTAAACATCCAGTCCAAGAATATACTTCCCATGCGGGTCCTCTGTGAAGTCTTTTGCCATCCACATTCCTGGGCTGCCGTGACCTGAGAAGTGCACAAAGCCGCATCCATTACTTATTTCCTTTACAACATTGGACTGTTTGAGATTTCCTTCTGACCACCATAACTTCACGGGCTCAAAGCCTTCAAGATATTCAGCCGTCTTTTGAGTTGCAACTTCTCCCTCAAGATAATTGTGTGCACTGATGTCATTAAAGGTATCGCCGGCGACCAGCAATGCTTTGTTAAACCAGGACGAATCGCATCCACTTTCGTATGTGATGATTTTATTTACCAATATCTGCACTTCATTTGTATTCCTGCATGCAAGCCTGCCAACGTAAACATCAGGATAACCATCGATTTTGTCTTTCCCTCCAAAACGCCATTCTCCGTATATGCCATTATCGTTTGTATCCCATGTGCTGAAGTTTCCATCTGCATCGTAAATATCCGCATAGTAGAGATCGCTTATGTAACTCGGTTCAGATCCATCCTCATTACGGACATATCGTACCGGGACATGCCACTGCTGCCCCGAGATCAATGATGTTAACCCACCGGCAAGCATTACATATTTTATTCCCCACTGTTCTATTGCATTCTTAATGAAATATTTTACCTTCTCTGCATCATCCCTTCCACTGGATGTCTGGTATATTTCTTCGGTTGTGGCAAGCATCGTTTTTACATCATAGCTTTCCTTATGCTCTATCAATGGCTGTAAAGTATCGCTGAACTCAGATGGCGTTACAATGAGCAAATCATAAGCATCATTGTTAAGCATTGGCTTTTCTGGAGGAATGTAATTTATCTCAATGCTCATTTCATTTACATACTCCAGTTCATCTGTTGATGGAATGTAGCGTGCTGGAAAAGCATGTACTGAAAGAAATATAGCATGCTCTCCGTTTTGAATGCCCGCTCCAATGTTATATGTGAACCAGTTTGATGGATATGGTTCGTTGCTTTCATACACCCTGCCCTCCTTCGCTGCTTTTGGTTCAGCTCCGTTCAGCGGTACAAGCTCTGGAGCAGGAGCTATTTTTTTGTCCAGATGCATTGTCTGTATATTGCCCAGTTCAACATCTATGCTTTCAATTTTCGTTCCGAACGGAAATGTAAGCGTTTCTGATTTATAAGGCATGATTGGATGGCCTGGACTGTTGTCACTCACAGCATTTTTAACTGTCACTATTGCATAATTTTCCTTGAAGGATATCTCTGGGACAGCAAATGTTTCGTATAGTTCCTTAAAAGACATGCCGGCGTTTTCATCTCCTGATAACATTTCATGCCGGGAGTTGTAGCCCGCCATGCTTACAAAAGTGCTCATAACAAATATAGCCACTACCAATATTCCAATTATTTTCTTTTTCATGTCAATCAAATAACAATACAAAAGGTGGTTATAATTTTTGTGCCCCAGAGCCCTTTTTCTTTAAAAGAAAAAGTGCTTCAGCCCAAAAAGAACTAATCCAAAAATAATAATAGATATGATTTTAATCTTTTTTGAAGAGATTATAATAACTCCATTTAATCCAGTTTTCGGATTTTTCGATCCCGTTAATTAATGCCGGGTCAACATCAACCGCTTTTTGACTGCATATAATTTGTTCTATAGTAGAATCTGTGAGGACAGAATTAGGGTGGGCCTTATCATAGTGCCCTCTAATGCCATATGCAAGTCTTATCTTCGGAATTCCATTATCTATCTTAGTTCTTTTTGTTCGATAAGGTCGTTCTTTGCCACATTCTGGGCATTTTAACACGATACAATTAACCTTTAGAACAACTTTAAAATGAATTTTTTAGAAATCGGCAACCCTGGCAATCTCTATTTTCTCCCCTATATTAGCCCCCAATATCTTGCATGCATTTCCGTCTCTGCAGGAAATCTCTAAAAAATTCGAACTGGAAATGGTGAGCAATATATCATTCTTTTCGGCATAGCCATAACTCTTCACGAATTTTATTTCAAATTCTTTGCTGGCTATACCTGCTTTTACGCTATCCCCGTTTTTCAGTCCTACAATTTCTTTTGGTATATTGGTTATTATATTGCCAAACTTATCTACAAAAATTATTTTCCCGGTGATAACATTATCGGTACTGGCATCACCGAAATCCAGGCTTCTGTAATCTGCAAAGGCCTTTCCCATTTCATGAGGGCTTACCCCCAAGGAAATATGGGCAGCAATAGGAGAAAATATGTCCCTTCCGTGAAATGTGGTAGATACTTCCGAAGACATGTACCTTTTCTCTGTAATTTCGTATACGGTCTTTATGTCCAGCCGCCGCCCTGCCGGGATTAAGATGCCATTATCTGGCCCGATCAGACAGCCTTTATCGCATTCCACAATCAGCGACTTCCTCTCCGTACCAACCCCGGGGTCGACAACGGCAATATGTATCGCGTTTGGAAAATGGATAACCGTGGAGTACAGTACATAAGCTCCTTCCATCACATTTCGGGGGGAAATATCATGAGTTACATCGACAATTTTCGCATCAGGATTTATGGACAAAATACTGGCTTTCATCTGTGCGGCATATGCCCATCCAATATCGGTGGTGAGAGTTATTATACTGCTCATTTTTCACCCACGATTTCATCTATCCAATTGAAATAATCATACAGCCCGTACTTAACTGGCACGGCAACTATTTCGGGTATTTCATAACTGTGCATTTCCTTTATCCTATCCTTTATGCTGGCCCACATATCCTCTCTAGATTTCATTACAAGAATAACTTCTTTTTTTTCTTCTACCTTTTTGTTCCACCAGAAAAAGGATTTAACATCGGACATACTGATACAGGCAACCAACTTTTCTTCAGTAAGAGTTTTTGCAATTCTCTCTGCCTCTTCCTTCTCGCATGTGCAGAAAACCATTATGTAATTCATAAGCACTAAACGAAAAACCAAATTAAAAATTAATGCCAATCATTTAAAATGGGCAAGAGTTTATAACCGTGAAAAAATTTGCTAAAACATTGCTGGCTATTTTCTCAATAGCACTTCTTATACCTTTTATACCATCCGACAATAATACGGAAAAAAAAGCAGATACATTCGGGGAGTGCATGGGGAATATGCATGCTTCCCTCAGCGATGAATATTTCATCCCAGAGAACATGACACTAAAGGATGATAGCTTTCATTCTGACCTGCCCCTCCATATTGAAACATGGTACTACGAGGCCATTTTCAACAATAATTATAGTATGATATTCATAGTAACATTATTTTCTTCTGATGGAAAGAGCGGAACAGCATTGGCTGGTCTTTACATTTATAAGGAAGGGCACATGGAAGTTATGGAAAGAGCAACTGCATTTTCTTTCTATGCGTCAAACGAAGGACCTTTCATAAAATTTTTTGGTGATGAAGTAGTGAACGGCTACATAGATAAGTATAACAGGTTGTCATATGATATTTCTTTTGAAAAAAATGAGAATGGAATAGAACTGCAATTTATCAATAAAACCAGAGGGTGGAAGGGAGAGATGGGAATGGGATGGTGGCTTGCTATTCCGGAACTGCATGTAACGGGAAAAATGAAAATAGGCGGGAAAGTTACCAGCGTAGAGGGAAAGGGATACCATGATCACAACATATTTTCGTTATTTACCCCCGTAGTAGAATGGGGATATATGGATGGGAAAGTTACGTGTGATTCTTTCTCCTTAGTATGGGGAGATATAATGCATAACAGACGGTATTCTGATATTTTTGCTATTTTAAGCGAAAACGGGAGTTACATGGCCGTTCTTCCCGAAAGCATTGAAATGAGGTTTTATTCCTATATATATGACCACGGTAGGAAAATACCCACAGAATCTTTTATTTCCATAGATGATACCAAAAATTCTATTTTTGTTGAATTGCATATGACCACTATAGATTTTCATCATATACGACTGCCCTTTATCCATTATTGGAGATATCACGTAAAAGTTGAGGGAATTATAAGAACTGCATTTCGTGAAGAAATAGTCGATGAAATATGCATTATGGAACGGATGTTGTACTAAAAAACACAAGTTTTGCAGGTAATTTTTAGCTTTAGCCGTGATAAATTGTGTTCGTTATGGGAGATGGCAATAGTTATTTGAGGAGCTGTAGAGGGATAGACGAGGACTTTCTCATCCTATCTAAATGGAATATCCGGACAGCTTGCTCATCGTCTGTCAGTGGATCATGAATTCCCTATTCTTTTTTCTTCCACAGTAGCACAGCAGCCATAGCCGCAATCAAAGCGATAAATTCAAAGCCAGGGATGCCACCTTTTTTGTTATTCACTTTCACCGTTATTACGTCAATGTTTGAATATTCATGTCCATCATATGCCCTTGCTTGTACAATATAATCTCCATTGTCAAAGCCAGTTGTATCCCACGTGTAGTTCCATGTTGTTGTTTCATTAACAACTGTCCAGTTTCCATTGCCGATTTTTATTTCCACTTTTTTAACAGAAATATCGTCGCTTGCCGTTTCCTGAATGTTAACAATTCCAGAAATGGTCATCAACTAACAAAGTAGTATTAAATATGTGATTCAAGCCATTGGAAAGCAAGATTTTATGAAAATGCTTATAATGCTGGTTTTGATTAAAGATAGCGAAAAAATGGTTGAGATAAGGCAAAAAATTTCGGATTGGAATGATATACGAACTGAGTTCGGATATAAGGAGTTATATGACATTCCGCCCGCCAAAAATAGGAGGAAAAAGAGATGAACGAAACAGAAAGCACGCAAAAGGGTTTATTTAAAAATAATATTTACCAAAATGATAGTATGAACTTTGTAATAGAAGACAAGGAAGAAAAAGGGAAGTATTTGCTTGATGAGATCAAAAATAAAGTTATTTTAGGTGATACATTCAAAGTGCTTAAGAAAATAGGTGACGAGAGT
>JAYEJS010000132.1 GCA_034660695.1 Candidatus Thermoplasmatota archaeon
AAGAATCACTCTCATGGGTTGACTATAATTTTTCGCTAATTCCAAGAGCTATCTATGAATTTGGGGTTAAGCCTTCATTTGCCAGTTGAATAATCCGAGAGAATACAAATAGTTTTTACACATAGCCCGCTTTCCCACAAAATTTATATATAAAATTTACTTTACTTTTGTAAAAAAAATTTGATGGTGAGAAAATGAGAAATGAAAAAAGTATTATGGCGGCAGTGATAATTGCTGCATCGGTCATGGTTTTGGTCTCGGCTATAGGAATTTATATGGCTAAAAGTGGCGGTGTGAACAGTGAGCCGGTTACCGCATCAATAAAAATAAACTTTGGAAACGGAACAGTATGGACTTATCCAAATATATCTGTAGCGGGCAGTAACGCAACGGTTTTCGGCCTTCTTATGGAAGCTGCACATGAAGGAAGATTTAATGTTGAGTATACTTACTACGGCCAATATGACAGTATCTTTGTAGATTCAATTGCTGGCATTGTAAATGGTGAGGAAAATAACTATTGGCAGTATTGGATGAACGGGGAATATGGAATTGTGGGGGCGGACAAACAGCCCGTTGGCGATAATGATGATATTGAATGGAAATTTACCACATTTAGTTAAACTTTAATATGCAGGTCTATTTCACAAATTGAGGGAATAAAATGATAAGGGATGATAAAAGATGGTTGACTGCGTTGTCACTAATATTCTTTGGTGTTGCTGGTAGAATTTTTTTGAGGAATTTGCTTCCCAACACGCCCCATATATACATGACCATAAACGGCATAACACAGCCTGTTTTCATGATGGATATGTTCTTTATCGTGGCGGCAGTTTCGCTTTTCAGTGGATTACTGCTTGGCGGGTACTACAGTTTCATAGTTCCTTTGAGTGTAATGCTTATTACAGACTTTTACTATGGAAACGACTATATCTTTTTATTCACATGGTCAGGATTTGCCTTTATAGGCCTGCTTGGATATCTGACAAATAAAGGAGTTCCATCTGTGGCAAAGATTGCAGGCATCGGACTGGGAAGTGTGCTTGCCTATGATTTATGGACAAACTTTGGATGCTGGCTTGGTTGGTATCCCCATACGCTGAACGGGATGGTAACATGCTTTATTCTTGCTTTGCCATTTACTCTGTGGCATCTGCTTTCTACGGTATTGTTTGTAACTGTACTTTCCATACCTCTGATTTACGTAAAGAATGCAATGAAGAATACCGTTATAAAGCCCATTGAAAAATATTCAACCGTCACCGTATCTGCATTTCTTGCATTCCTCGGATTTTTGACCATATTGTAAGCCATACTTCAGATAGACAGTAAAAAAATTAAATAGTCGGATTCGTTTACAGTTATCATGAGGATAAGCGGGACTTTTTGGAAATTTATCGGTATAACTATTGCACTTTCGTTTACAGTTACATCCTTTTCGTCTACGGCCATTTCTGATGAAAATAACAATGAAATGAATCTGAATTACTGCTTCGAGAAGCCGCATATCAAGAAAGTATGTGGAGAATCAGAATACGATAATATAAAAATCGAAGGTTGCCGTTCCTATGATTTTAGCGGAGTCAAATTGCCCGTCAAACCCCTGCACATTTTGATTCCCCAGGGATTCAAAGTCTGTGATATAAAAATTGAGAAGGCCGACAAGATCGATCTTTTTTCATTGTACTCCGAAGCTGGGAACGGAGAAAGCATTTCCGTCAATGGCACAATTCCAGACAGAGATTTCATACTGGTGGGAACATACAGATTTAGGGGATATGAAATACTTGTCCTTAACCTCTGTCCTGTGAAATACACTTCCGATGGGGGAATTTTTTATTGGAAGCACATGACAGTTAACATAGGGCTGCAAGAGACTTCATCTAAGCCGTTCAGGGGATTGCCCCGAGATAGAGAAATTGTAATGAGGATGGTTGACAATCCTGGTATCGTAGAAAGTTATCGTAACTCGGCGACAATTACAAACACATATGAGTATATTGTAATAACCGGTAGCGAATTAAAAAATGCATCCGGCAGCTATAATTTCCAGGATCTGGTAGATTCCAAAATATCTAAAGGAATTAATGCCAAAATTGTAACCGTAGAAGAAATAGTCAACAATCAAACTTATTGGGCAAATGGCACATGGGGCGACAATAATCCATCGAACCCGTTTTACCAGAGTGAAATAACAAAGAATTTCTCTAAATACAATGATACGCAGGCAAAGATAAGAAACTTTATCCGCTATACCTATTTTAACCTTGGAACCAACTACATTTTGCTGGGAGGAGACGCCGACGGAGGTAATAAGGGTAACAATATCGTCCCTGCCCGCCGCCTTTATGCCAATGAAACCGGGCTGCCTCTCAACGGCAATTTGGGTTTTGAAGAAGATGATATTCCATCTGATCTTTATTACGCCTGCTTGGACGGGAATTTCAACTACGATATGGATGACAGCTGGGGAGAAAATGCATCCAGAAATGATCTGGCAAATGTAGATGAGGCAGATTTTTGCTCGGAGATATGGATCGGAAGGGCATGTGTTGATTCTCCACGGGAGGTAGAAAATTTTGTTATGAAAACTCTGGCGTATGAACAGAGCAATGACTCATATACAAGCAAAGTATTATTTCTGGGAGAATACCTCGGATTTCCAGGCATATCAAAATATGGGGGGAATTATAAAGACGTTATAAAACCCTATATCCCTTCCCAATATGATTTGACTACAATGTACGACAGAGACTGGCCAGGTTTTGATCCCGGAGACCCGTGGGGTACAGGATGGGATAAATATGATCTCATGAATGTGCTGAATAATGATACTCCCTGCATTATCAACCATGATGGTCATGGCTTTGTAAATTACGGTCTGAGGCTGCGCACCTCGGATATTGAAACATTGACTAATGGTCGATATTTTTTCATATATTCTCAAACATGCCTTGCAGGCTCGTTCGATAATTGTTACAATGAACATTATTATACCAATGATTGTGCAGCAGAATATTTTACTGTTGAGACTGCCCACGGGGCATTTGCCGTTATAATGAATGCCCGCTATGGCTTGGGGAGTGAAGACACTCTCGACTCACCGTCAGGGCATTACGATGAATCATTTTTTAAAGCTTTATTTACTGCTGGCATAAAGGAACTCGGAGGGGCAAACCATTACTCAAAAGAGGATAACATATGGCGTATCAATGAAAACGGTATGAGATGGGCATGTTACGAAACAAATTTGTTTGGCGACCCTGAGGTAGCAATAAAACAACCAAGTATGGGCATAAGCATAATGAGACCAGAGAATGGATTTTATTTATTTGATAACGGACCTCTCTTTCCCACTGATAAAACAATAGCCATAGGGGGAATAACGATAAAGGTAAATGCAACCGCTCTCTCCCCAGATGCGATTGATAGGGTTGAATTCTATGTTGATGGAGTGCTAAAGGCCACTGATAATCACTCACCCTATGAATGGAAATGGAAGGAATTTGCAATAGGAATGCATACCGTAAAAGTTATCGGCTATACGGAAACGGGAGATACAGATAGTGAGGAGATGGAAATATTCGTTATATGTCTATAATTTTTATTCCTCCTTCTTTTTTTCAAATAGTTTAAGTAGGTCAATAGGAATTGGAAGGAGAACAGTCGTCGATCCTTTTGATGCCACATCCGATGCAGTTTGCAAGAACCTCAACTGAAGCCCTCCTTCTTCCTCACTTATCACCTTTGCTGCTTTAGCCAGTTTCTCCGATGCCTGCAGCTCTCCTTCAGCGGCAATAATTCTTGCTCTTCTTTCTCTCTCTGCTTCGGCTGCCTTTGCCATCGCCTTCTGCATTCCCTCTGGAATTTCAACATCTTTTGTTTCTACTGCGGTAACTTTCACGCCCCACTCGTCTGTTGCCTCGTCGAGGATGTTCTGCAAACGCCGGTTTATTTTTTCCCTTTCCCTCAGCACTTCGTCAAGCTCCACCTCGCCGATTACACTCCGCAGTGTGGTCTGTGCCATCTGGGATGTTGCAACCATATAATTTCGGATACGTACGACCGCATCTTCCGGGTTCATTACACGGAGATACACCACAGCATTTACGCGCACAGGGACATTATCTGAAGTTATTGCATCTTGAGAAGGCACGTCGAGCACATTTTCTCTGAGGTCGATTTTGACCATGTTGTCGAATAATGGTATAATAAAAAACACGCCGGGGCCTTTCGCACCCAGAAGCCGACCGAGCCGAAAAATTACTCCTCTTTCATATTCCCGCACAATTTTTATTGCAGACGCCAGTATAACAATCAAAATCAATATCAAGAATATTATTGCCGATATGGGTATCATATAAATAAATGGACATGACCCTATTTAAACTTTGGTGCTTATCAGTCCTATACAGATTGGTGGTTACAGATTTTCCGATTTTTAATCTGTATTTTTCATTTTGAAATGAATTGATTTTGCAAAATGAATGCAGTTCAGTCACAAATTTTGGCTTCCCACAGCCAAAATTGGCTAAAAAATTTTC
>JAYEJS010000133.1 GCA_034660695.1 Candidatus Thermoplasmatota archaeon
CTTTCTCATTTGCATCATCTCAATAACTTAATATATATTTATATATATAAAGTTATCGGTAAACCGATGTATTATAGGCCGCTACGAAAAAATGATGAATACGGTGGGGGTTTTTCAAAGCATTCTAGATGTCAGCCGTCTGAAGGTCTCTCATTTATTGAGTCATATCTTACAAATAGATATTTTACTTCAGACCGCTGACCAGTTACGCAACAAATTCGTTGCCCCACAACATATTTTATATTCCCATTACAATGCGAAGCATGTCGCGCAGCCCTGGTGCCAACCCCAGCATCAACACAAAGAATTTTATTAGCCCCACCAGTATGGGCTTTTCGATCAGCCCTTCCTTTAGATATATGTCCATTGCATATATTATCCCGATTATTATGGCAAGCTTTACCAATGGATACCCCAGACCATAAAAATTTTTCATGAGGAATAACGGTATGGGATGTTTCTCGCCATAGCTTATTCCTATCTTCAATGGATCTACTACCGCAAAGTAACTTGTCCATCCATCTATCATATGTGAAAATATAAGGGAAAGATTGATAGCCAAGGAGTACACACTGTTTTTGTACTTCCTTGCAAAAAAGAATGTGAGAAAAGTTATGAGAGCAGATATTGAGAGCACCAGAGGCACTATTGAAAGATTTACATCAGTGAACTTTCCCCATCTATCCCCATAAACCCACAGGGAAACGAGATACAATGAAGGCAACAGAAACACCAGGCCCAGAAAAAACATGGATGACGTGAGATTTTTCTTTTTGTAACCCATAAACAGTGCTAGGGAAACAATAGAAAAAAGAATCATAATGAGAGGATGGACGGGATGCTTGCAATTGCCTGTAAATAACAAATAAAATAGCATATATGCCGCGTTTATGAACACCAGGGCAGGAATAAACAATCTATTTTTTTTATCACTTCTTTCAACATAAATTCCAAGCAATATAGACAAAAAAAAGTATATCCCGACCTGCACATATATTAGGGGAGATATAAAAAAATAGGACAACGGCTTTTCGTACAATCCACTGTCTTCAAGCACCCTTAGCGTTGAGCCCAGAATTATGAATGGCAATGAAGCTATGAAAAATGATGTATTTATCTGTATATTGAAAAATTTGAAAAACCTGTACATAGAATAAAAAACTGCAAGCAGCAGCATTCCATAAATAAATTCAGACAGAAGCGTATAACCCTCTACAGCCCTTATTCCGTGATAGCTCACAGAATGGTCTGCCGCATCCGCCACTACGGGCCCCCAGAAATATTTCCATATGAATTGATCATAAAATATGTCCGGAGCAATCAATAATCCTGCTATAAACACCAGAACTGTAATAATTGCGGCAATCACCCATAAACGCATCTATTTGGAAATAAAAACGATATAATAAATTAGCGGTAAAAACATATCATTTTCCATTCTTTTTCTCATTTATCTTGTGGGCAAACACGCCAGCCCCGAAACCATTGTCTATATTGACAACCGCCATCCCCGGAGAACAACTGTTGAGCATGGTAAGCAATGCGGCAAATCCTCTTATACCTGTGCCATATCCCACGCTTGTCGGGAGAGCTACGACAGGAACAGGGAATAGACTGGATATAATCCCGGGCAACACACCGTCCATCCCAGCCGTTGCAACGATTACCGTAGCATTAAAAAGAGTGTTTTTAAATTCCAGAAGACGATGAATTCCGGCAGCCCCCACATCATATATCCTTTCCACTCTGCTTCCCAATGCTTCGGCCGTCACCGCCGCTTCCTCCGCAACGGGAATGTCTCCCGTGCCGGCGCTTGCCACCACGATATACCCTTCATTTCTTTCTTTTTCAATTTTCTTTCTTTTTCCTATCACGATTATTTTGCACTTTTCATAATATGTTGCATCGCCAAAATTTTTAACCGCCTTATAAACATCAGCATCTGCTTTCGTTATGAAAATCATGTCCTTTCCTCTCATTTCTTTTACAACGTTCACTATCTGCTCTTTTGATTTCCCGGGGGCAAATATTGCTTCAGGTATGCCCGTTCTCATCCTCCTGTGAGAATCGATTTTTATATCCCCCATGTCAAGGAAGGGGAGATAACGCAATTCCTCCATGGCCTTATCGCTGCTTGCTTTTCCGGACTGCACATCTTCAAGTATTTTTCTTATTCTTTCTTCCATCATATTATTGCATAAATGCTTTACAATGCTTAAAAAAGTTTGTTATCGCCTTTCAAAAAATTTAGATACTTTTTTAATAGCCCTTTGTTTATAGCCGTGGATACGGGGTTGGCGTATAACTTACGCCTCCCTCCCCCTCGTATCCTTTAGTACACCTTCAACCTGAATTAAGCGCTTTTTCAATATAGTTGGATATGGGGGAAATCCCGTTCAATGAGGTTCGTCCAAGAAAAACAGGTGGGAAGTGGAACCAGATGCAAACAGCATAGGCATGATCGGTGAGCCTTTCTTTCGGATGGTTCATCGGTAATTCCCTGAAGTAATCCACTTATCCCGGAAATTTTCTAAAAACCGTCAGTTTTAATAAATCTTTAACAATTCAAGACAGATGAAAGCCGACAAAAGCAAGGACTTCGATGAATGGTATAACGAAGTTGTCGAAGAGGCAGATTTATGTGATAAAAGGTATCCCGTAAAAGGAATGAATATATGGAAACCCTATGGCTGGGAAATAGAGCAGAACATAGATTCCATCATCCGTTTTGAAATGAGGGAAACGGGGCATAAGGAAGTTTATTTTCCTCTTTTAGTTCCCGAGAGCCTATTTCAAAAAGAATCAGAGCATATCAGGGGATTTGGCTCCGAAGTATTCTGGGTCACTCATGCTGGTGATAGGGAACTCGAGGAACGTTTGATTCTCAGGCCTACTTCCGAGACAGTGCTGTATCATATCTTCTCCTTATGGATTCGGTCTCATGCCGATTTGCCTCTGAAAACATTCCAGATAGTAAATACATTCCGGTACGAAACAAAGATGACAAAGGCATTCATAAGGGTTAGAGAGATACACTTTTTTGAGGCACATACCTGTCACAATGATTTTGAGGAGGCCGAAGCGCAGATAAGGGAAGACATTGAAATCGCTGGAAAATTTTTTGATAAGCTCAGTCTCCCATATATGATAAGTAAAAGGCCGGATTGGGACAAATTTGCGGGAGCAGAGTATTCCCTGGGAATCGATGTTCTCATGCCGTCAAAAAAGATACTTCAGGTCGCTTCGATACATCAATACAAGGATAATTTCTCCAGACCGTTCGAGATAAAGTATGAGGATGAGGGCGGAGAGCATAAATACTGCCATCAGACCACATATGGCATGTCGGAAAGAGTGCTTGGTGCTATCGTGGGAATGAACGGGGATGATAAAGGCATTGCACTTCCCTCTTCCATAGCCCCGATTCAGGTTGTTATCGTGCCCATAATATTTAAGGGAAAGGAAAAAATTGTCGAAAAAGAATGCAGGGCTGTCAAACAGGAACTCGATGGTGCGGGCATACGAACCCATCTGGATATGAGAGATAAAACACCTGGCAATAAATTTTATGACTGGGAACTGAAGGGTGTCCCTCTGCGTATTGAAATAGGGCCCAGAGATGTGGAGAAAGGCGTTGTTACTGTGGCGACGAGAGACGGCTTAAAGAAGGAAATAGACAGAAACAATCTAAGGGAGATAGAAGCGGAGATGAACCTTTTTGATAGGAGGATTTTCGAACGGGCAAAAAGGTTTTTGAAAGAAAACATCCACACTTTTCATACGCTCGAGAAAAAGGATGGAATAATAGAGGTTCCGTGGTGCGGCAGGGAGAAATGCGGCCTCAGAATGGAAGAAAAAACCGAAATGAAATCTCTTGGTACCCCATTTCCGGAAAGAAAATGCGATGGAAAGTGCGTTGTATGCGGGGAGGAAGGAAAGTACTGGCTTCGCCTTGCTAAAAGTTACTGATTTCTTTTTTCAATTTCTTTATCGTTCCGGATGTTTTCAGTGTCCTAATAAAAAATTTATCATTTATTTTCAGGGAATTCAGAAGATTTATCACGTCGTCCTTTCTGGTATGTTTGCATCTCGCTATCCCGTACTTTTTTTCGTAAACGGTAAGCCATGGCACATCGTCATCTTCATACGCCTTCCGGTAGGAATTATTTATGGCATGGATTATCTCCGATCTTGATATCCCACCATTAACCGAAAACAATATATATCTCTGCCTTCCTGTTTTTTCCTTTACCATCCTCAGAGTTCCCCGAACTCTTCCTGCAGGTCGATAACCAGTTCACGGAGCATGTCCTCAAACAGTATATTCCTGTATTCCCTCGTTCCGGCCTGGGTATGCGCCCTAGCTATGAACTCGCTCCCCTCTTTCACGATTTCTACGCGACATAATTCTTCTTCTACCGTGACCATATTCTCACTGGTATATACGTTGTGTATTTATTATTTTTGTATTGTACCTGGGTTCCACAGGAAATGAAAAAAGAGTTAAATCAACCTGGATCAGAAATTTATCTTCAGCAATTCCAAGTCTAGCCGGTTCATCATTCTGCATGCCAATAGAAAACTTTTTATTCTCTCGTTTTCCCCTGCCCAAATTTTATTTACCCCAGCCACATTATTTTTTATGCAGTTGGCAGAAGTAAATTTGGACACAATTATTGAAAAATGGGAGCGATTTTTTTATGACTACTGTAAGGAGGAAATAGACCATGCAGCCCTGCTCTATCCAGAAAAAAAGAGTTTAATTTTGGATTATTGGGTTATAGATACTCACGATGCCGAGATGGCCGAATTCTTGATAGAAAAGCCTTACATATGTTTGTATGCGGCAGAGGCAGCCCTAAAAAGGATGGATATGCCCGTGGAACCGTCTCCAAAATTGCATTTCAGGGTAAAAAACCTGCCCGAGACACAAAAAATAGGAATAAGGGACCTGAGATCCCAGCATCTCGGCAAATTCATAGCTGCTGACGGGCTTGTAAAAAAAGTTACAGAGGTAAGGCCAAAACTGGAAGATGCTGCCTTTCAGTGCCTTAAATGTGGCGCGATAATACGTGTCCCCCAGAACGAAAACATATTGAAGGAGCCTCTGGAATGTTACGAAGATCAGGGCGGGTGCGGCAGGAGAACTTCCTTCCGATTACTGACCGAGGAGTCGAAATTTATTGATTCCCAGAAAATAGAGATACAGGAAAATCCCGAAGATTTGCGTGGCGGTGCCCAGCCCCTCCGCCTGACCGTCTATCTCGAAGATGATCTGGTGGGCAGTATTGTTCCTGGAGACAGGGTTACCGTCAATGGCGTAATGCGTGGGCAGCAGAGAAGGATGGGAAACATAAAACTCACGGAATTCGACAAGGTCATGGATGCAAGCACCGTAGAACAGAAAGAGCAGGCGTTTGAAGAAGTGCAGATAAGTGACGAGGATGAAAAAAAAATAATAGAGGTAAGTAAAGATCCCCTCATATACAATAAGATAAAGGAGTCAATCGCACCGACGATATACGGGCTCGATAGGGAAAAGGACTCGCTTGCATTGCAGTTATTCGGCGGCATGGCGAAACATATGCCAGACGGAACAAGGATAAGGGGGGATATCCACATACTCCTCGTGGGTGATCCTGGAACTGCGAAATGCGTGAGTGGGGATACGGAGATACTTCTAGCAGATGGCTCTTTATGCGATATAAAAAGCGTGGTGGATGATGAAGAATCCAAAAAATTAAGCGGATTCGTCGATGACGGGATGTATATAGAAACGAATCACGATTTAATTTCCCTTGGCTTAAACGGTAAAAATGTCGATTCAACTGGAAATTTGCTTTGGAAGCGTTTCGCTCCAGAAAAAATGTACCGCATCACGACGAGTTCTGGTAGAGAAATAAAAGTCACGCCAACGCATCCATTTTTTGTTTTCGGTGACAATGCTCGTGTAAAAAAAAGGAAGGCGGAAGATTTAAAGGAAGGGGAATTTATAGCAACGCCGAGAAAAATCGATATTTTTGGCGAGCCGCAGCCCATTGATATCAATTACACTAGGTCAAAAGCGAGAAATGCCGTGAGGCTGAATCTGCCCGACAAAACCACGCCGGAATTCTGGAGATTTATCGCATTATTTATCGCGGAAGAATACTTGCAATTAAAGAGGAAAGATGGTTATCAACTATCCACGGCTTTTTTCACCAATAACGACCCACAGCTACTAGACGAATTCTGCGTATTTGCAAAAAAAATTGGACTTAATCCATCGTATAGAGCAGCGCATAAAGGAAAATCGGCGCGAGATATTATTGTTCCAAGGATAGAATTTGGTACGTTCTTGAAAAATATAGGAACTGGCGGTCCATCAACCGCAAAGAGAATACCAGATCTCCTCTTCAAGTGTTCAAAAGAAGAAATATCCGCTTTCCTTTCAGCATTATTTGACTGCGAAGGAACCGTATCAAAAAAATCTAGAGGAATTGTGCTATCGTCAGCATCTAAGAAATTGCTATCCCAAGTAAAGCATCTGCTATTGAGATTTGGGATAAATTCGCAGGTTCATCCAACGTTATCTAGGGCAACTAATTCGCCTTGCCATCAAAAAACAAAATATTATCGCTTGTCGATAACTGGAGAGGATGCGATCAAATTCGACCACGAAATAGGATTCACTGTGGCTGAAAAAAAAGAAAGGCTTAAAGAATTATGCAACTCCTCCCTAGCCTACAATACGAATGTAGACATCATACCAAACATTTCCTCTTTATTGAAGGAGATAAGAAATAAATTAAGACTAAACCAATCTGAATGCGGAATTTTGAGGAGTTCTTATCAACATTACGAAAGAGGAGATAAAAATCCATCTAGGTCGGCATTAAGTAGAATAAGTCAGCAATTTGATTATCGCATGAATTGGCTCGCTGAAGCAAGAAAGCGGTTGACATCATCAAATAATTGGCATGATTTAAGATCGATAAGAAAATCTTTGCATTATTCACAGCGAAAAATCGCTGATTTATCTGGATTCAGCCAAACCCTGTTATCGCAATATGAAAATGGAAAAATAGGATGCACGAAAATTAAACCTAAGAAAAAATGTGTTGAGACGACAAAGAATAAAGTGATTGGAGCATTGTTAAAATGCATCGAAGAAACCAACGTTATCGATCTCATATCTGCACTAAAAACCGTAGCTAATGCGGATATTTTTTGGGATAGGATAAAAAAGATTGAGAATTTCGCACCTGAGGAAGAATTCGTATATGATATTCAAGTGCCCGGATATCATAATTTTATAGCGAATGACGTATACGTCCATAACAGTCAACTCCTTCGATATGTATCCCAATTGGCGCCTAGATCAATTTACACTTCTGGTAAGTCATCATCAGCCGCTGGATTGACGGCATCAGCTATAAGAAGTGACGAATTCGGGGAAGGCAGGTGGACTCTGGAAGCTGGAGCACTTGTACTGGCAGACCTGGGTGTTGCCTGCGTCGATGAACTAGACAAGATGGATGCAAGAGATAGAGATGCGCTTCACCAGGCGATGGAACAGCAGGAAATTTCCATTGCAAAGGCAGGTATAAATGCTACATTAAAGTCAAGATGTTCTTTACTGGGCGCTGCAAACCCCAAATTTGGACGTTTTGATGAGTTTGCCTCGATTTCAGACCAGATAAATATGCCGCCAGCCCTTCTTTCCAGATTTGATTTGATATTTCCTGTCACGGACAGGCCGGACAGAGGGAGGGATACCAGCCTAGCTAGCCATATACTGGGGGTTCATCTAGCCGGGGAAAAAATGGAACATGAGGAACATATGGGAAAGGAGTATCCCGACGGATTGGAAAGTATAAAGCCTTCCATCGACCCAGAATTTTTTAGGAAATATATAGCATATGCAAAGAGAAACGTGTTTCCCGTAATGTCTGAAGAGGCAGTTGAAAAACTGAGGGACTATTATGTCGAAATAAGATCGGCAGCAAGAGATTCCGTGCCTTTCACACCCCGACAGCTGGAAGCTTTTGTCCGCATAGCAGAGGCATCTGCACGTATCCGCCTATCAGACGTTGTAACAGTGGAGGATGCACAGAGGGCGATTGGCATTGTGGACTACTATCTGGAAAAAGTCGGAGTTGACCGTGAAACGGGAGACCTGGATATAGATATTATAACGACGGGAATTTCTCATAGCCAGAAAGACAAAATGAAAATAATAACCATGATAATAAAAAACATATGTAAAGAAGAAGAATGTGCCACTCTGGAAGCAATAAAATCGAGGGGTATGGAGGAAGGACTTGATGAAAAAACTGTGGAAAATATGATGAGTAAAATGATAAGGGGGGGGATAGTATTTGAGCCAAAAAGAGGAAGATACAGACTCACCAATGAATAAAATGTGTATAAAAACATATGCAGTTGGAAATGAAATACTGGTGGCTGCATGTGACGCAGAATTACTTGGAAAAACACTGAAAGGCGGAGGCATCACCTTCAAAGTATCAAAGGATTTTTATGGCGATATATACGGTGACAAAAAAACGCTCGAGGAACACCTTCAAAGGGCTACAATAGCAAATTTAGTTGGCAGGAGATGTGTTGGATGCGGAATAAAGATGGGGCTTATATTGAAGGAAAATGTTTTAAACATAGGCGATATTCCTCATGCACAGTTTGCACTGATGATATAAAATGTTTTGTGTGGAATGTGGTAAAGAAACGGATGAAACCTTTAACGGTTTGTGCATTGAATGTTATGTAAAAATTAACAAATTTTTTGATATACCCAGCAGCATCGTTGTCAGCATCTGCAAAAATTGTAGCTCTTACAAAATAGACAAGGAATGGATGCAGGGCGGCCTGGAAAGCTTGATTAAGAAATTCTTGGAGAGGAGCACAAAGCATGATGAGATAAAAAATTTTAGAGTGAACATAGAAAAAAACAAAGTTACATGCAGTGGAAATTTCCACGGTTTTTTTATACGTGAAGATGGCCAGATAAACATAAAGATAAAAAATAGCATATGTGAGGTATGTTCAAGAATGAAAGGAGGGTACTTCGAAGCGATTTTGCAAGTGAGAAAAGAGAACATGGAAATGACGGAAAGTGAAATAAAATTGAGCGATGAAATAGTTTATGGAAAAGCATCAGCATACGGAGGTGCTTATATATCAAAGAGGGAAAGAAAGCATGGGGGGGTGGATTACTACATGGGTGACAAAAAGATAGCTGCTTCCGCCGCCAGAATTCTGAATGATGCATTTCGTGGAGAAACCAATATTTCATCCTCGCTTATAGGAGTGAAAGATGGCAGGGAGGTTTACAGAAATACATACATCGTGAGAATCCCAGAATATTCAAAAAATGGATATGTGGAAATCAATGACAGAGTATACAGAGTATTTGACATGGGAAAGAGAATCGGCCTGAGGGATATGGCAAGCGGTGAAAAAAAATATTTTTACAGGAATGAAATGTCGAAGGCAAAAGTTATGGATGTCGATGAACTGGAAGCGATCGTTTTATCAAAAAAAGAGAATGAAATACAGATTCTTGATCCGGAGAATTACAGAACAGTTGTGATATCGAAACCGAAGGAAATTGAAACAGGGGAGAAAGTTAAAATAATAAAATGGAAAGGAAGAATATACTTGGTTGGCGATTGAATGATAAAAGTAATTTCTTTTGATATGGACGGCACTCTTGTTCGGAAAGATTATGTTGATCATGTCTGGCTCGAAATAATCCCAACTATTTATGCAAAAAAGAAAGATGTAGATTTTGAAAAAGCGAAAAAATATATAGAAAGGGAGTACATGAAAGTGGGAGAACAATCTCTTGAGTGGTACGATATAAAGTACTGGCTGAAAAAATTGGATTTAAATTATGATTGGAAAAAACTGCTCAGGGAAAATGCATATCTTCTAAAGTTTTATCCCGAGGTGCCGGAAGTTTTGGACAGACTTGGCAAAAATTATGAACTTGTAATCATATCCAATGCTGCTAGAGAATTCATAAAAATTGAAGCTGAAGCGTTGAACCTCAGCAAAAAATTTGGACATATTTTTTCCGCCGTAACGGATTTCGGGCAAACGAAGAAGAATCCAAGCGTGTATAAAAAAATATGTCAAACGTTGGACGTAGAAAAAGGAGAGATAGTTCATATTGGCGATAGCTGGGAATTTGATTATTTATCTCCTTTAAAGGCTGGCATCACATCCTTCTATCTGGACAGGGAAGAAAAAATGGACGAAAGCCATGCGGTAAAAAATTTAAAGGAGTTCGAGGAAAAATTGTTAGATGAGAAAAAACGCTGGATGAATTAACGGAAAATATAAGGGAGGCTGTTGGGCTGCATTTTGAGGATGCCATATCAGGATGAGAAAAGAAACACCATCGGAAACTCATAATATCACCCTGCCTTATCACAATGAGATAGCGAAGGGCACACTAAGTGATATACTCTCAAAATTGGCACTGTGGAACTCGACTCCAAAAGAAGAACTTATCAGGATACTTAAAGACATATAAAACGTGATAACCATCATCTTATGTAAAATGTAAAGTGCATGAGGAGGAGTGAAGAAAAAGCAATTATAATGGGAGGAACAGCTGTTGAAATGGATACAAATGGTAATAGGGTGGAATTTTATATCGATGGCTCTGGGATGAAACAGCATTTTCCGAGCATACAATAAAAGCTGTTGCTTACAACAATGCAGGCAAGCCTTCTTTTCCTTCTTTATTTATATCGAAAGTTAACAATTAATATTTTAAACGCTAAATCATTTAACTTTTATGATATCTGATGAGGAAGCAATGGAAATGTTGGAGCAGGTGGGCGAGGAAAATTTGAGAAAACACATGATGGCGGTTGGGACGATAATGGAAAAGATGGCAGAGAAATTTAGCGAGGATAAAGAGATATGGAAAATGACAGGTTTGCTTCACGATATAGACTACAAAAAGTCGGATATGAATGAACATGGACTGTTGTCAGCAAAGATGCTTGAGGGGAAGTTGCCGGAAGAAGCGCTTCATGCCGTAAGGGCCCACAATGAGAGAACTGGAGTGAAGGCAGAGACTTTGATCGACAAAGCTCTGATTGCTGCTGATGCCGCCTCCGGTCTTGTGGTTGCCACCGCTCTGGTGATGCCCGGGAAGAAGCTGTCGGAAGTGAAGACGAAATCGTTGATTCATAAATTCAAGGACAAATCCTTTGCAAAAAATATAGACAGGGGAAGGATATTGGTATGCGATAAAATCGGAATGGATACGAGGGAGTTCCTATCGCTGGCACTTGAGGCGATGAATGGAATAAGCGATGAACTAGGCCTTTAACATTATTGTTTCATCTCTTGAAGGACCTGTTGATATGATATTTATGGGCACGTCCAGCCATTCCGATATGGCGTCGAGATATTTCTTCGCTTTTGGTGGTAGATCATCATATTTCTTAACCCCTGCCGTTGTTTTCCATCCATCCATTTCCTCGTATATCGGCCTGCACTTTGATAGCAATGATAACGATGAAGGAAAATTATCCGTTTCATTCCCGCCACATTCATACCTCTTGCATATCTTTACTTTTTCAAGCCCGTCGAGTACATCCAGTTTGGTTACAGCAATCTCATCGACATAATTTATCCTGCACGCATACCTGGCAGCGACAAGGTCAAGCCATCCGCACCTTCTCCTTCTTCCCGTGGTAGTACCGTATTCATTTCCCTTTTCTGTAAGATGATTTCCCACATCGTCGGTAAGTTCGGTCGGCATCGGTCCCTCTCCAACCCTGGTGGTATATGCCTTGAGAATACCAACAACTTTATCAAATCTCTTTGGACCGACGCCAGCCCCGATGGAGGCGCCGCCGGCGACGGGATGGGATGAAGTGGTGTATGGATACGTACCGAAGTCAATATCCAGCATGCATCCCTGTGCCCCTTCAAATAAGACGGTCTTGCCCGCATCAAGCATTTTGTTTATATACAGGGTAGTATCCGTGACGTACTTCCCGAGTTTTTTACCATATGAACTGTATTCCCTAAATATTTTATCGATATCAAGTTTTTCTCTAGAATGAAATGCATTTATCATCGCCTGCTTTATCGGGATGATTCTTTCCAATTTTTCTTTTAATATATGACTGTCAATCATATCTTCCATTCTTATTCCAAAACGCGAAATTTTATCAGCGTAACATGGGCCTATCCCCCTGCCGGTAGTGCCTATTTTTTTGTCCCCGAGTAAATTTTCTTCAGCTCCGTCGAGAATATGGTGGTACGGCATTATGACGTTTGTCCTATCACTTATGTGAAGCCGCAATTCTATTCCTTCCTCTCTCAGCATCTCAATTTCACCAAGCAGAACCGAAGGGTTTAAAACGACACCGTTGCCGATGACTACTTCCTTGCCCTGTACAGCCCCTGAGGGTATAAGATGGAACTTGTATTTTTTTCCACTGGCAATGACCGTATGCCCTGCATTGTTGCCACCCTGAAAGCGGGTGACGCAGTCCGCATAACCTGCATAAAAATCCGTTATTTTTCCCTTTCCCTCATCCCCCCACTGAAGCCCGATGAGTACAATCGCCGGCATGTTGTTTATACCCCAATAGTTATTTTTCCTTTCTTCTTCAATTCTTCAATATTTTTATCTATGATTTTGTCTTTTCCCTCCAGCAGTTTCCGTGCCTTCACATTTTGCTCTTTTATCATGTCCTTTGCTTTCTTGTACCTGCTCTTTCTCTCGTTTTTTATGGCAATTACCTTCCCAAGCATCTGTACGGCTTTCTGATGAATCTCATCCGCCTTTTGCTTTGTCTCTATATATTCATTATGTTTTTCATTTGATTCTTTTATTAACTTTGAGACTTCATCAATCAATTTTACATATTTTTCGTGATATTGCTGGCTTTCCTGATAGTATTTGACCACCATTTCATGTTCTCCATCAGCCATCTTGAATAGCTCGTCTATGGATTTGTCCAAATCTGTGAGGTCAACTTCAACTTTTTTCTGCTTTTCCACTTCTTTCATCGATGCCGCATATTCCTTTCTTTTTTCCTTTATTTCTCTTATTATGCGTTCTTCTTCTTTTGGTTTCATGGGCACTGTTTCCTGTTCGTATTCCAGCTTTCTTATTTCGATTTTTAATTCCTTGGCCTGCAAAAATACATTCCCTTTGTATGCATTTTTTTGTTTTCTCTTTGCCTGAATGAGCGACTTACCCTGGGATTGATATTCCGTGCGTTTCTCTTTGTGTTTTCTCATCTCTTTTACAATGTCGTCCCTCATTTTCTTTACGCTTTTCATCTCTTCAAGCAGTTTCTTCTTCTCCTGGTTCAAAAGATCTCTTTCCTCACGCAAAACCTTTGCCATTCTGTTCAATTCATCTCTTTTTTCCCGCAGCTGCTGGTATTTTTCCTCGGATTTTCCCAACTCCTCACGTAGTTGCTTTGAGGGAAGAGAAAGGATTTCTTGCATGGGAAAAGTATACTCTCATCAAATAAAAAATTTTGGAATGCGATGGAATATGAGAATTAACGATGGTTAATACTAAATAAGGTTTTTTTATATAGGAATGGATGAAAGGAAAAGTTCCATGCGAAATAATCACCTGGTATATCCTTCCCGCAATCAGAAGGGAGCTTTCAGCCGTCATAATAAAGGACTACGATATGCACCAGAAGGATGCGGCAAAATTGCTCGGTCTTACAGATGCGGCCATTTCCCAGTATATCTCAAAAAAGAGGGGAAACATCGATTTGGGAGGGATGGGAAAGGAGGAATTTGAAATATCTGCAAGGAATATAGTAGATGGAAAGCCTGTGGAAAAGGAAATATGCAGGCTGTGCAAGTTCCTGATATCTAACAGGATTTTAGATAGAATAGAATATTAAACAACGGCCGGTGACTTGTTCTTGGGAAAGAGTGTTATTCCACTTTTTCTATCCTACCGCTTCTTCCGGTTGATATTTGTAGTTGATTGTTCCATTCCTTTACCCAGCCATCCGTGATTTTCACGGTTTCATTTGCTGCCACCTTGTCTATTTCCTCATTCCAAAGTGTTACTTGTACGGTATTTCCCTCATCGTCTTCACCGACCAAATCACAAACTCTGGCAGTTCCCCCGAATCTTTTTGTAATTTCCCTTGGTTCGCTCTTCTCAATTATTTTCAAAACAATCTCGTCCACACTGCTGTTTGCTTTCAAATCAGATACTTTCATTTTTATCCAAAGGGAATACTGGATGGAATATTTAAAAGCAACGCCACATAATTTTTAAAGTTTGTAAATCTGAAGCCGGCGAAGGGATTTGAACCCTCGACCTGCTGATTTCCTGCATCCTTTTCCGTTAACGCTTTTGCAGACATGGAAAAGGGTTACAAGTCAGCCGCTCTTCCGCTAAGCTACGCCGGCTTAGGTATGGAATATGCCTGTTGTTAAAAAATTTTACCCAACATTTTTTATGCCAAAAGGATATATCGTATCATGCGTGCTTTGCTGATAGGAAGATTCCAGCCTTTTCATAAAGGGCATACAGAACTTGTAAAATATGTATTGGAAAAATACGGTGAATTAGTTATCATCATAGGTTCTGCACAGGAGAGTTACACTTTTCATAACCCCTTTACGGCGGGAGAAAGATACCTGATGATTTATAAGGCGATGGAAGAGATAAAGATTGAAAAATGTCATGTCATTCCAGTACCGGATATAAACCGCTACGGTGTATATGCCAGCCATATAATAGATCTTTCCCCAAAATTTGATGTGGTTCTGTCAAATAATGCACTCATAAAAGAAATATTCGAAAAGGATGACATCAATGTTATCGAAACGCCCATGTTCGAAAGAGAAAAATACTCCGGCACCGAAATAAGGCGCCGGATGGCTGAAGGCGAGAAATGGGAACATCTTGTGCCAGAGGCTGTAGCAAGGACAATAAAAGAAATAAAAGGTGATGAAAGAATCAGGAAGCTCTACCAGATAAAATGAACTCCAGAGCCCTTTTTCTTAGAAAGAAAAAGTACTTCAGCCCAAAAAGAACTTTTTAAAAGGTATTTCACCCCAAAAGAAAATTTCAATCCCACTATTGCCGGCAATCATTCCCTCTGGCGATTTTCCCTTAACTTTATCTGGATGGATCCTGATCATATGTTAGGGCATATTTTCTACTTGACTTCGCCACAGAACTTACAAACTTCAAATCTTTTCTTTTTCATCTTTACTAGACATAATTACTCCTTAAAGAATAATTCCGATACCTGAGTCTGTCCCAATTCTGTTAACTCAACTTCATCTAAAGTTAAAACACCACAATCTTCACACTTTATTTCGTTTTCAAAGCCCAATTTTTCTCCGAAAGCGATTTTTCCAACTTCAAAATCAAAATTCTTCCCGCATCTAAAATTGATTATTGCCATTATTTCTCCTTTTCATATTATCATTTTATCCCAAACTCTTTCTTAAAATCTCTGATATTCATGCCCGATTCCTTAATAAGTGACTTAAATCGCTCAATATTCTCTTTTTCTACCTCTTTGGCAGCCTTCTCAAAATCTTTATAACTGTTGTCATTAAATTTTTTCAATATCTGTGCTTTAAGGAAATAATATTGAGGATGTCTCATGTCAACTTTTTCGGCAACTTCTATACATTTATTTAACTCATCCAACGCTTCTCTAAAATAAAGGGTATTAAACTTAATAACTGCTCGATGAAAATATGCCATCGGATAATCTTTATTCAAATCTATTAATTCCCGAATAAATTTTTCAGCTTCTCTATAATCTTTAAGGCATATGAGACATTCAATTTTCATAGAATAAATGACTTCCCTCATTCCTTGTTTCATTTCCAAATCTATTATTTTGTCTATAACATCTATAGCCTTTTTGAACTCCCGCTTGGACATGAGATCGTTTATTTCTCCTATAGAATCACTCAAGGCTATCAATGAATAAGGAATAAATTCCTCTTTAATCCAGAAGTTTTCCATAAAATTCTCTGTCCTTTTTGGATCTATTTTTCTTGCTTTTCCAATCCATTTTTTATATGAAGAATCGTTCAATTGATACAAGATTTGAGCTTTCATCATAATACTGTCAAAGCTATCGCTATAAATCTTCAATGCTTTATCGATCGATTTCAGTGCATTATCATAATCTCCAACTGCAAACATAATACCCGCAACCTGACGATGCGCTTGATCACAGCTAGGATTTATTTCCAGTAAAGTCTTTGAACAATCTAGGGAATCTTCCAATTTTTCTAGATGAAATAAACACTCTGCTTTAATCAACAAGGCTTCCTCGCACTTTGGATGAGCATCCAACATCTTATTGCAAATCTTTAGCGAGCCTTCGTAATCTCTTTTGTTAATGAGTTCCTCTGCTTTATATATAAATTCTCCGATTTCCGGTTTTTTATTGATCTTTCCCATCTTTACCCCTTTTTTTCCTTCTCTCAGGTAGATAGCATCCCGCCGAGCAGTCGAAAGCATCCTCGGGCGTCACTTCAAAAGTGCCCCGCGATCCTACACACGGTGCGTATCTTTCATCACTGTACTTATAGAAGGCAAATCTCCAACTATCAGGATTACCAAGCCATTCCAGACGGCAGAGATGCGTTGGCCTTCCTGGCACATCTGGATCTATCGCATCGATATAGGCAAAGCGCCCCCGAAAGCGAATTCTGATCATCGTATTCCATTCTTCTTTAGCATAATTGCGCAGCCTCTCTTCAAGGCGCTCGCGCTCTTTTTCTGGAATATCCTTATACTGCCTTACCCAAACCTTTTTACTCATCATTATCACCAATAAAACATGATTCCAGATTCTAAATTTCTTCTCCCTTTTCATCTTCAAAGCCCCTTTATCTCGGCCATAAAGTTAATTTTTCTCTTATGAATGGTGCGTATATCTTCGATGTATTTCACCCAATTGTCCATTCTATCCATTCTTTTGTAAACTGCCTTTGCCTTTTTTAGGTACCCTGCTGCTCTTCTATATGCATCATTACTCCTCATATCTATGCTTTTCTCGGCGATTTGACTATAAATCTCAATTGCTTTCTCTGGGAATCTACGCTCAACAGATTCTGCTAATTTTTTCAGAGTGTATTCACCAATTCCCTTACTATGCTCCAATGCCTTTTCCAGATCCTTTGTCTCCAGATAAATGCCAACCAATAGGTCCTCGTTTCTCTTATTATCTTCCAGAAATTCGATAATCTTTCCCCTTTCTTCATCCCACCTACCAAGCAAGGCTGATGCCTCTTTAATCTTGATAAATCCATTTCGTGTAGAATCAAAGAAAATTTTCCAACCAATAGATAGGGCACTTTCATAATCTCCTTGATTTTTGTAGAGTTCATAGAGTTCTTCCCTCAATTTTATTCCATTATCAATCCCTTCTTTTGCCGCATGAATGGCTTCCCCATACCTATTGAGCTCCTTGAGTTTATCGACTAATCTCCTATATCTTTTCCACTCCTTGCACAATTCTATATAACGTTCATTATCCCTCCGCTCTACTATTTCCAAGATAAGGTCCTGTGCATTTTCTATTTCCCATTCATCTTTTTTACCTGCCTTCTTCAACTTTCCCCAAGCGAGATCTTCTATCTTTGCTAAAGAATCGTTATTTAACTCTTTCATTGCTTCTAAAATAGCATCCTCCACTCCATAATCTGAAAATTTGAAATACAATTTGATCAACCTTGGCGCAATAATATTTTCATCGATATCAGCATTTCTCAGAGATTTACCATATAGAGAACCGAGTTCCACGATAAAATCTCCGAATGAACCAGATGAATCGTCTACGTAATCAATTTTCTTCATGCACTTCTCAATAAAATAGAACAATAGGTCGCATGCATCATTTGGATAAGGGTCGATGAGTTTTCTTATGTCTTTCTCTATTCTATTGAGATTTTTTATGAAATCTATTTGTGAATAATAATCGATGAAATCCACATCCATAGCATTGGCAATCTCGCGCTTATAAGAATTAACATCTATGCTTTTCCTAAGGGCTATTGATGCATCGACCTTCAACGATTTCAATAAATTCATATTCGTAGATGCATAACCCATAATTATTTCAACCAATTTATCTTTATCAACACCTTGAAGATATTCTTTAACGTGCTTTGTATCAATAAACTCAACCTTTGACTTTGAAGAGTCACGATTTACCCATGCAAGAAGAACTGCGGCGATATGCTTACAAAAACCTTCAAATGGGCAAGAACAATCTGCTTCCATTATACCGTCTTTTTCCTTAATCTCCACATCATAGATATAGGTGCCAATTACCTTTGCATGTATGATCCCATCGACCTCGATGAGTTCTCTTACAAAGCCACGTTTATAATAATCCTCGCCTCTACAGAATATACGCTCATCGCACATCCCCATAACATTGCTTCTTTTTAGTTTAGAAAGCATTTACTCCCCACCTTATTTTTTCTTTATCCATCCAAACATCATGGGATATAGGTCAGCCATGTGAAGCTCTCTCCTTAAAGCAACGATTTTTGTTTCTTTGAAGTATGTTGAGCCTTATCTTATGGACAGATGTTTTGCTTCAGACCACTGACCAGTTACCGTCATGGTAAATTGGAATCTCAACTTTCATTTTTAATCTCGATTACCGTTGTTATCACTATTATTAATGCAATGCATTTGCATTTAAAATATTTTGCCATTTGACATTTGAATTCGAATATGCGATCAGAAAAAAAATAATTTCAGTCCCATCATTTAGACTTTTGAACTGAAGTTGCATTGCTATACTAGATGTAATAAAACCAAAAAACAAATTATGATAATGCGTTATCACAAAAAAGTAAATTTATGACAATAGATTATCATAAAATTTAAAAACTATGATATCATACTGTCACATATGGCGATAAAGTTATCGGGATTGAATCCTCAAAATGCGTGGTGGAAAGGAAGAGATTGGGAAAAAAACGATAATGATTTGAAAAATTTAGAGATTCTCTTAAATAGGCGAAAAACAGGAATAAAAAAAGGAGAAATTTATCTTTTAAGAGGCATAAGAAGAGCAGGAAAAACTGTTTACGCCAAACTTCTAATAAAGGATTTGACAGAAAAAATAGATGGGAAAAAAATAATCTACATTTCATGCGATAGATACAGTTTGAGGGAAATAAAAAATATAGTTGGAGAATTTGTGAAAAGGTTCAATGGAGAAGTTGTTATTTTTGATGAAATAACTTACCTTGGTGGTTGGAACATTTTATTAAAAGAGCTTGCAGAAACAACAGATTTGACAATCATAGCAACTGGCTCAAATCCCGTAAAGATTAAAGAGAGGGAAGAGCGACTTCCTGGAAGAAAAATTGAGGGAAATGAATACTTTCTTAATCCACTATGTTTCAGAGAATTTATAAATAATCTTGTAGATATGAAGGACAAAATAAAAAATCCTGATGCTCGTAGACTTGCAAGCAAAATTAAAAAATTTGATAGTTTTCCTCCTCTCAATCCCAACATTGAAGATATGGTTCCTTACTTTGACGAGATTGAACCCCTATTTTATTCCTATATTTTGACTGGGGGATTCCCCGATGCAACATTAGAATATTTGAAAAAAGGAAAAATAGATGAAAATTTTTATGAAACGATGATTCGCCTATTTCTTGGAACATTATCAAAAGAGAATAAAAGTGAAGAGATTGGAAGAGGGATAATGGAAAAAATACTGATTTCTGGATCTTCAAGACTTGATTTTATCACAATCGCCTCAGATATTGGAATACACCACAATACCGTAAGAGAATATATGGAAGTACTTGAAAAGTCTAGAATAATTTATCTTCTTCCAGCATGGGATATAAATAAGAAAAGATATTCTTTGAGAAAACAGAAAAAAATTATTTTCCAGAGCAGTTTAATTCCACAAGCTCTTCATCACTATATAACGGGGTGCACATACGAGGATATTTTAGATTTTGTAGATAAGAATTTGGAAGTTATTGTAGAGCAACTTGTATCAAGCCATATAATCTGGAGTTTTGAGAAACCAATTATTAAAGAAAGACACAGCTTTGCAGGATTCTATTATGATAGAAAAGAATGTGATTTATTAATACTAGAACATGGAAAAAATTATGGATATGAAATTAAGTATGGAAAATTAGAAAAAGAAAGATATCCATTCAAAGTTTTTTATATAACAAAAGACGCAATGGATGAAAATGCGTATCCAGCACCATTATTTCTTGCAGGCATAGAAAAAAGTGAAAATGCCATCTAAGCACATCCACCCATCATGATAAATTGGAATTTCAACCTTCATCTGTGTTATGCCTTTAAAATATTTTACTTCAATTTCTTCAAATTTCTATTCCACTAAAACCTGCACTTGTCTTCATTTTCTTTTAGCCATCTTCTTTTCTCTTTATAATTGGGCACTGCTTCTTCAACTAATACCCAAAACCTTTTAGAATGATTGTGTTCAATCAGGTGAGCCAGCTCATGTATGCATACATATTCCAACACGTCATCTGGAGCGAAGAGCAGTCTCGTTGAAATATTGATGTTACCTGCTGTAGAACAGCTTCCCCAGTTTGACTTATTATGTTTAAAGAATATCTTATTTATTTTCTGGTTGAAATGCTTCTTGTTTAATTCCTCGATCTTCTCTTGGAGTTTCGGCAGCCTTTTACTAGCAATACATCTACTGATAAGCGTGGCTATATGATCATTCTGCTTTTCTTTTGAAAGATTGTTTGATATCAAGAGTTGAATCTTATTACCCATTATTCTTGCTGAACTACTCTTCTTATCTTTGAATTCTATCTTGAGTGTATATTCCTCATCACCGACTTTTAGTATATCTCCATCCTTGTATTCTTTTTGTCTCTCTGGTCTGAATCTATGGGGGTTTTCCTTCAGTTTGTTTCTCGCCCAAACTTTCATCTTCATCAACTGTCTAAAACGCTCCTCTC
>JAYEJS010000134.1 GCA_034660695.1 Candidatus Thermoplasmatota archaeon
GTTTCTGTTTTCAAAATGAATTTTTACCAAATACTTGATTCCATCGACTTCTAAGGTTTCAGTTTTCATAGTTTTTCAATCTTTTTTCCTGTTTATTTGTTAAATTCATCTTTTCCTTATATTTGATTGTTAATTTAACCAGTTTTCTCCTCCGTTCTGGATTTAAATCCTTGTATTTGACATTTGATAATGCGACATCTCCCAGTACTTTTCTTACTTCACTTGCCTTATCATTTGTACACATTTTTGCAATCTCTTCAAGCTCGTCATCGTGTACAAGAAGGAGTTCATAGCTTATTTTTCTGATGGTTGGATAATTTGACTTTGTTCCGGCTAACAACAATTTTTTGAATCCTGCTTTATTTTGTTCATAGTTCTCCCCAATAAAATCAAAAAATCCCAATAAAATCTGCTGTTTTTCATGGGAACATCCCCCTTTATGATACTTGGTAAAAAAATCCATTGGACTAATTGACGATAAGGACAGATATGCCTTGGTTACATATCGTAATGAAATCGACTCACGCCAGATGTAACTTTTTAATAGTCCAAATCTAATTTCTTTATCTAATGAGGCAAAATATTCTTTGAAAAATTCCTCATCATGATTTATTATGCATAGGAGCAGTCTCTTTTTATCATTCTCTGAAATGTTTTTTGTTTCTATAAACAAATTAGTTAGTTCTTTTATAAGTTCAACTTTGGGGACTTTCTTGATTTTAATCAAAGAAGGCAACATAAAAAAGTAAGCAAGCTTTATTTTTTGCGGCAGTTTAGAATCAATAACAAACCTGAAATTCTCAATTATATCTGATGTATTACTGTATCCATCCTCCCTAAAGAGATAGAGTACATGTTTTTCTGTGAAACATTTATTTTTTATGAGATAATTGCATAAAGTCTGACATGCCAAATCACTTGAAAGAAAATACGATTGGCCAGACAACTCCAAAATATTGGAGGAATCTTTTTCCAATAACGATTTTACCAGCAATAATTTTTCATCATCTTGGAGTATCTTTGACTTTGATATCTCCAATGAGATGGCAGCTTTCATCTCACCAGAATCGATAAGGATATCCATCATATCGTACTCGGACATCATGTCAAAATCACTGTAGTAGTACTTTATTTTCTCGAAATAATTGGTAACTGCTTCTCTAGTAAAATCTAGTATCCTTCTCTTATTTTCAGCAGAAAAATCGAAATTAGCTGGGAGCACCTCATCTCTCAGATAATTTACAATAGTTGTCTGTGAAAACATGTTTTACCCCGCTTTTTCTTATTCTCACTAATTTTTCTTCTACAAAGCTCTAAATTTCTTTTTGCAAGATCATATTCTGGATCTATCTCAAGAGATCTTAAAAATAGTTGTTTTGCTTTTTCTAATTCTCCATTCTCTAAGTACGTAAACCCTAAGTCGTTAACGAACACAGCATTATCTGGTTCTAAATCAACTGCAAGTTTTGAATATTTTATCCCCTTGTCAAATGCAGATAATTTGCTCCAGCAATAACCAAGTCCATTATATAACTCGGCGTTTTTTATTTTTGACAGTACCATTTCATAGATTTTTATGGCTTTTTCATATTCCTCTATTCCTTCATATGCCTGGGTTAATCCAGATGCCGCCTTTACAATGTCTTCTTCAGAAATTGCCATTGAAAAAAACTTCTTAAAACATTGCAAAGCTTTTTCAGGTCGTTCAGTTTGTGCATAAACCTGCGCCAATAAATTTAACCCCTCTACATTTTCAGGATCTAAATCAAGAACATCTAATAGTTTTTGTTCAACAGTTGCAACACTACAAATGGGTGTTTGCCCAAATGCTTGCATGAATACAGAATCAGCAATTGCAGATTCTAATAGGAATTCTATTTCCTTTTCTTTTTTATATTTCATGGACATAATTACTTCTTCTCCATACGCCATTTAACCCGATTTTTAACCGCATATTTTCATCTTATTCCTCCATCTTAGACACGATCTTTTTCACCAGTTCCACATCCTCTGGATGACCATGTTTTTCCTCCCATTCCAATTGCTTTTCCCAATCACCCTTAAATATGACGTAATTGATCATTTTTGCGATGCCCTCAGCCGTTTTTAACTCGCCCTCAAACGTTTCCATTCTGCTCAGATCCACGTCTATTCCCTCCTTTCTAAATTTCTCTACCTCTTTTTCAAGTTCTTCATCAGTTATGTGGAAAAACCTGAATCTTGGTGCATCTCGTATAGTTGTCAATGCTTCCGGGCCTGCAGTGTGGAGAATAAAATGAAGGGTTGAAAGCACTCCAGCATAGAATGCATTCTCCTCTATTTCCTTTTTGTTCATTTTTCCCAGCACTTTCCTGTGAGGACGGGCTTTAGGGTGCGCAAAAAAGAAGATGGTATCCGCCATTTCATTGACATCGCTTTTGTATTTGGAAAGCATGCGTTCCCTTTTCGAAGCATTTTTTATCTCCTCCTTGCTCATACCCTCTTCCATGACTTCCATGCAAAAAGAGCAGACATGCTCGCCCGCCCAGAGCATTTCTTTAGGGCAATCCATCTCTTCACCACAATAACTGCATTTGACAATTTGAATATCTTCTATTTTCGTCATATCACTTCCTTCTAGACGAACACTTTGCAGGAAGCATCCCACTCTGGAGCGTCTGTACTCGCCGAAGCGAAGGTGCGCCGCGGGAATTCCATCCAGTTTTCCCGCTGTTCCCTAAGGGTCTGACTTCTTTCTGTGTGTCCAAGCCATAAAACATCAACGCATTTAAAAATTTTTATCCATTTCTATTTTTGCTTCCATGCACTACTTGCTCGCCGGCAATCATTCCCTTTGGCGATTTTCCATTAACCTTATCGGGATGAACCCCTATCTTATGCTCAAGCATATTTTCTATCTTAGCGCTCACACCACAGAATTCTTATACCTTAAATTTCTTTTTTTCTTCGATATTCCTAAAATTCCATAACGTTTAAATTGTCTTAGCGTTTTCATCTTTGAGGGATGAGGATGCAATGTCCATATTGCAAAAAAGATGATAAAGTAATAAAAAGGGGGAAACGCAGGAACAAGTATGTAGTGAAACAACAGTACTGGTGTAACAGATGCAAGAAATATTTTGTAGAACATGATGGCTTTGAAGGAATGACTTATCCTAAGGATATCATAACCAAAACACTTCATTTATATGTAGAAGGCTTATCTCTAAGTAAGGTAAGGGAATTTATCTGGCAGCATGAGGGTTATTATCTTTGTGATGGAACCATCCTGTATTGGGTTAAAAAATATGCACATTCACTCTCAAAATTTGAAAGCAAGTTAAAACAATAACTTATGATTTCGTGAGAACGTACCAGAGCATTAACAAAACACCTGCTGAGGAAGCTGGATTGAATCTTGTCTTGGGTAGGGACAGATTGTTGAATCTTATATTTTTTTATTTCCTCCCATATTGCATACCAAATTACACTTCAATCCCAAACAATCTGGAAGCTGATTTTAAATCGGGTGAAAATTGAAGGAATTTGATGATACACTGCTTCAAAAATCTATGACGTTACCTGTTCTGAGGAATATCTTTTTATCTTTCAATTTTTGCCATCTACAACTTCCAAACACCCGAATCCCATTGCATTCTTTTCTCCTATTCCGGCATCATATGCGAATTGTAGTAATTCTTCACTTGCCTCAACTGTAAAGGTCATCAATGAACATCTCCTTGGAGTTGCCATTTCGCCGCTGCCCACGACAATGCGTTTTGGTTTGAAATCCTTTATACCAACAATTTCAAAATGATCGTTAGTCGGCCCATTGCCGTAATACTTTGTGTACCTTTTTACCAGATTTTTATGGACGTTTTCATAAAATTTTCCATCCTTTGGGTACAGCTCCCATTCGACCAATTCCCCATCTTTCTCCCTTAGCGTTTTAACGAATACAGGACTCAATGTTTTAAAAGTGCACGGGCTTTCCATTTCATTTCCTTTTAATATCTCTATCTTTGTTACAACGAAATTTTCTTTATACAGATTAAATTCTGGTTCTTGAAGCAGACCTTCTGTAAAACTTTTTATAAACACCGCACCTGGCGAGGTAAGGATGAAATATGCATCCTCAAATGCCAGTCCTTTGCTCGACGGTCTGTGGTTCTCAAATATCAGGTTTGAAAAATTGTAGAATTTGAAACCCTGACGGAAATGTGTTTCATCGGCCAGTTTTATATTTCCTACAGCTAATTTTTCATATAGCATCGATGCCAATACGTACTGATAATTATAAGAGAGAATACCTTCCGAAATATTTTTTATAAAGACTTTTGCCCTCATTTTTCTGCCTGTTAACTAGAATATAGCATAAAAATCTTACTGGTTGAATAGTCTCTACGAATAAGCTCCATTTTGTAACCTAATTGTTTCTCCTCGGGTGACGAGAAGAAACAATCTATTCCTCTAAAATTTTCAGATGGAGGAAAACGAGGGATGGAAAACAGAGTTTTCGG
>JAYEJS010000135.1 GCA_034660695.1 Candidatus Thermoplasmatota archaeon
TTTCTCATTTGCATCATCTCAATAACTTAATATATATTTATATATATAAAGTTATCGGTAAACCGATGTATTATAGGCCGCTACGAAAAAATGATGAATACGGTGGGGGTTTTTCAAAGCATTCGTAGATAATCTAATTTATCTGGTTTGTCTGTAATTTTCACTCAAGTGAGATTCATTCAAATGTATTGCATTCCTTTATTTCCAGCTTGCCAATTGGATTGGTGGCAAAAATCCGGTCATCTACTGTATTCAAATTACGGCACTTTTCATTTAACCGCATATCAGTTTTCACTCACAAAAACAATCTCCTTTTTGGGTTCCAATTCAACTTTTGGCGCTCTCTGCACTTTTTTTCTCCTTGCCTTTTCATCGTATACCCATTCTCCGCCCGCCTCTTCTATTATATTTTTTCCTTTCTCTATCTGACCAATGATGCTTGCATTGACTTTATCTAATGTTCTGGGGGTCACCTTTTTGGCCAATTTCAGAAGCACATCCATTCCATAAGGAAATGATTCCACATGCATTACTGAATCTGGCATTGCAGAGAACCATACGCCTATGGAATCTTCACCAAACTTTGTTATTGGTATAGACGCAGCCGCCTGTCTTTCAGGAGTAGAACCAACATCTACAACCACCCACTCGCCATCGACGTAAGCTTCCCCCTCCCCATGCAACATGAAGTATCCCATTGTCTCATACCATTTTTTCAGTAGATCATCCACCATAAGAGCATCATTCCATGACTGAATCATAGAAGGGGCGTAAAGCTTGTACCGTGCCTTTATTCCAGCGGCCCTACACAAGGCAATAAATACGGATATTTCGTGTATGCACGTACCCGTCCCCCGCCTGAGTGTGTTTTCCACTCCGTCCATCGGCAATATTTCCAGGGTTAGTTTACGTTTGGCAAAATCAAAGGCAACTTCTGCAAACTCACGGTCGGATTTTTCAAAAGCCCCCAATTCGTTTGCCAGTGCTATCACCTCCGGGGCATGAGGATTACAGTAACGAGTTGGCCTCAGATATTTTTCATCTGAAATACAGCATTTTATTCCTTCCCTATATTCAAGAATTTCATACCGTCGCGGCGGCCTGATATATTTTTCTCCCGAGGCACTGTACCTCATTTTTTTAAAAGCCCCTAAATTCGCAATAAGAACTTTACTCAGCGAAAACATCCCTTTTATCATAAGCTTCAGATAGGCCTTTTGAGGAAAATATCCTTTTTCTTTAATTTCTCTCAAACTTACCATTAACTCAACTCCCAAAATGCGTGTTCATATTCGGACATGTATAGCAATAACCAGACTGCGCTCCCCTTCCCTCACTAGAAACTCCCATCATATCTTCACTTTTCCTCTAAATGTAATTATAAATCTAATATAAATGTTAGCCAATAAAAACAGCTATCCATATCTTATTCAGTTTTCCTGTAAGTATAGTTGATTTCCCTCTGGATTTCACGGTATAACTTTGCCCCGTGTTCCAGTATTTTCCTCTCCATCATAACCGCTATTGCTTCCTTGCCCAATATTTCCATCAATTCCCGAATTTCATCAGGGTGTGACTTCACATATTCTACTATATTTTTTATACTCTCTTCATCAAGTGTTATTTTCATTTCAATCCCTCACCACAATATAATACTTATCAACTTATATTCTTTTTGATATGCCGTACATGTAAAAAATAAAAGCGGAAGGGGGGTGAAGGAGGGAGAGGAAAAAATGTCCCTCCTTCTCGAATGCTATCCTGTAGTATCCCTGCCCATATGTGCCCGCATCAGGGCGCTATATCAATACATGTGTCCTGTCATCACATACTAAATGTTCCGAGCATTTATAAATGAAGGAAGGAGGTGGCACAATATTTAAAAACCTTTCTTTAAAAAGGTAAAAACAAAAATTTTAACAGCTTTGGATGCCTCTTTATCAATTCTTTTGCTGCTATGGAAGGGTAATCAATATCGCCATATTCATTTATCGTTCTAATAACATCGTCATTCAATGAATCAAAAATTGCATCTATCTTTTTATCGTCTGCCCTCAAAAAAAATTTTCTCATTGCCATACTTTTTTTCAATTCTTTTCCAAAGTCTTTCATGTACTCCCTCTCGTATTGATATGTACCATTACCCTCCAAAAATTTCTGTATCGCTTTTTCCAAAATCTTTGCTGCTAAAAGCCCCGGATACAGCCCTCCGCCGGATGTCGCCTTTACCTGTGCGGCGGCATCCCCGACTAAAGAAACATTTTCACTGGAAAATGTATTGCGCAACCCCACAGGAATAATGCCTGCGTTTATCTCTCCCTCCCTGGTTTTCCCTATCTCTACCATTTCCAGAAATTTAAAGAAATATTTTTTTAATTTATATCCCTTCCTAACGCCCAAACCTATTCTCGCTTTTTTTTCTTCAGGTATGACCCATGCAAAAAATCCCGGGGCAACATTATTCCCAAAAAAAACTTTAACAGATTCATTTTGCATTTTGTATGGAACAGTGGCTTGCATGGCATAAATATATTCCTTTGGCTCCGGAAAATTAAACCATTTTGCCACATCACTTCTCGCTCCGTCCGCCCCTACCAGATATTTGCATTTCACCTCTTCTTTTCCCTTCACAATGATTTCCCCATTTTTTATATATGCATCTGAGGCTTTCCATCTGCACCTGTATTCTGCCCCCTCGGCGATAGCCATCTCCGCCATTTCCTTATCGAATTTCTCCCTATCGATAACCAAGGCGTGAATTTTATTTCCGCCTATCCTTATTTCCTTTTTGCCCGGCGAATAAACGTCCGCTCCCTTTATTTTGTTTACAACAACGCCATCGCTTGTGCCAGCCATTTTTACCACCCTCTCAGTAACAAGACCCGCACAGCTTACAAGCTTACCAATTTCAGCATGCTCTTCCAGAACGGCAACGCTATAGCCTTCCTTTGCCAGCGCACGGGCCGTCATGCTTCCTGCCGGGCCTCCGCCGATTATGGCTACGTCATATCGCATCAAGTTTAAGTATTCAATCCTTATTTATATGTTAAGTTGTAAAAGCGCAGAAGTGATGAAAAATGATGATCGAATGGTGGTTGATTCCGCTGGCAATTGCTGCCGTTAAGAAAAAGGATTTATTTTCGCTGCTTTCGAGATTTGTGGCGGATAAAGACGGGAACAGGATAGGAGAGAGCATCTCAGTATACAAGGATCTTCTAATAATAAAAAAGGACGGAGATTACTATGCCATCCCCCTGAAACATGTGGAAACAAAAGGCAAGGAAATTCATGTCAAGGGTGTGGTGCAGTGGGAAAAAGCAAAAGAAATGGCCGAGGAGTGGAAAAATAATGTATAAAATGGCGATAGTTGCTAATGATATTCTCATGTCGCCGGGGAAGCTCGCCGCCCAGGTTGCCCATGCAGCAGTTGAATGCACCCTCAAGCTCTATAAAAAAAATCCGTCGCTGTTAAAAGAGTGGGTGGACGAAGGCCAGAAAAAAATCGTTTTGAAGGCAGATATTGACGAAATCAAGGCATTGAAAAAAAAGGCGAATTCGATGGGCCTGTGCACAGCCCTCATACATGATGCAGGAATGACGGAACTGGAGCCCGGAACGATCACAACGCTTGCCATAGGGCCGGCGGACGAAAGTATAATAAATAAAATTACAGGACAACTTCCATTGAAATGAAAAAAGAAATACGTATTCTTGGAATAGACGACATGCCCTTCTCATTTGATGATGAAGTGGTAGATGTCATAGGGGTCGTGATGAGAGGTAACCATTATATAGAGGGGGTTTTGCGTACAACCATAGAAGTCGACGGAATGAATTCCACCCCCTCCTTAACAAAATTGATCAACAATACAAGGCACAGCAAACAACTTAAGGTGGTAATGGTAGACGGAGGTGCCCTCGGAGGATTCAATGTTGTTGATATCGAGAAAATAAATGAGGGTACCGGAGTGCCAATCATGACCGTAACCAGAAATGAGCCGGACGAGGAAAAAATAAAAGAAGCATTAAAAAAACATTTTGACGATTGGGAGGAAAGGTGGAAAATATTAAACAAAGGGGAAATAAAAAAATTGGAACTGAATTATCCTCTTTACGTGAAGTATTCTGGCATCCAGCCTGGAGAAGTTAGGGAAGTGGTAAGATTGAGTATAGTGAGAGGAGCAATACCCGAGCCGATACGAATAGCCCATTTAATAGCAACCGGAATAAAAACTGGGGAATCATATGGAAAAAACAGATAAGCCTGCTACCAGATATTCTTGAAATTCCGTAACGTTTAAATTATCTGGGTGTTATTCATAGGTCGAGGGATTGGGATGTTGTGTCCATATTGCAAAAAAGAGGATAAAGTAGTAAAAAGAGGGATGCGTAAAAATAAGTA
>JAYEJS010000136.1 GCA_034660695.1 Candidatus Thermoplasmatota archaeon
CTTTCTCATTTGCATCATCTCAATAACTTAATATATATTTATATATATAAAGTTATCGGTAAACCGATGTATTATAGGCCGCTACGAAAAAATGATGAATACGGTGGGGGTTTTTCAAAGCATTCAGGTATCTCAAAAATGGTTAGCCTTTTATATGATGAAGCCTAATCTGTATCTACCACATTAACACCCAGAATTTAGTCAATCATATGGATAAACTTACAGTTGGAACTGTAGACAAAATAACCGATGAATTCGGTGCAAAGCTTGTTTCACTTGGTCTGAAACCTTTTTTGTCTATAAATATTCCTATCGGAATTGCAGATATAACGAAAATGAGAGGCCAGACAAGTGACAGAAGGGAGATATCGAATGCACTCACATCAAAAAGTTCGCTAGCCTCAGAGGATATGGGCGCGAAGGTAAGCCACGATAATTGTGAGAGCAATGCTATAATCATAAAAATAGCCAGCACTACCCACCGATAAGAAGAAATACCTCCTTCATTTGCCTTTTCACCCATTTTCTCATCCTGCCTTTGTTTGAAATGCATTAAGGTTTAAAAAATGTTTTTTAAAAATAATTTAACTCATACAACGGCTGAAATGAAAGTGGTGGGTTATCTCTCTTGTGAAAGTATGCTAACTCATCCTTCCTGTACCAGATGCTGCTTAACTTTCATTTCTTCAATATTTCCGGCATTATCAACTGCATAAAAGCGTAATTCGGCAACCTCTGCATATATTTCATAGTCTGCAAAACAAAGTTCCACATTTGGTGTATATGCTGTTCCCTCCCCCATCTTGGTTTCTATGACACCATCACCATCACTGTCCCACCACGCTTCATAGTAAATGTAATCCACCCCGGAGATATCATCTGTCGCATTGAGCCATATAATTGTCCCAGGTGTTACTACATAACCATTCTCCCAGCTCGGCTGTCCCACTTCTTCTGTTGTAACAGGTGGAGTTGTATCTTCTTCAGGGTGATAATATACAGTAATGCTATCACTTCCTTCATTTCCAGCAGCGTCTTTTGCCCATACAGTAATTTCGTTCCATTCAGGATGCAAGGCAAGCGTAAGAGTAAATGCAAGGGATATTAGGTTGTCAACTTCCTGGGCATCATTTTCTTCACCTCCTTCCCATTCATGATGGTAGCCAAGTTCTATTATACCGACATTATCTGTTGCAATTCCGCTAACCATAATATCTTTTTCATCGAATTCCGTGCCATCTGGAGGTTCCACAATAGTGGTCTCTGGCGGCTCCGTATCTGGACACGGTTTCTCTATCACCGTTATTACAACGGAATCCTGGTCAGTTTTCCAGTGTTCGTTTGGAAAATCATTACACAGTATTTCATTTTTTAAATGGTGGTCATCCCATACAGTTAGTGTGACAACATAGGTTCCCGGCGAAAACTCATGAGTTGGTGTAGGTCCCCAATCATCTATATCATCATTAGGTTCGTTTATACCATCCATGTCAAAATCGCCAGTATCTGAATCCACTTTAGGGTCATAATCCCAGTAATATTCATGTATTTTACCGTCATCATCAGCAGATGATGAACCTGTACCATTTAAGGTAATTTTTGCTTTCTTACCGCACTCAACTTCGGCTGTAATATCTTTTCCGGCATCTGCACACGGCTTATAATAACGATGCAGAAATTCATCCCAATGAATGCCTTCATCTCTCCATAAAAAGTTTGGTGTCTCCTTCCATGGATGGGGAGGAGGATTCGCATATGGTACTTTTCCCCATTCAGTTGTTTTATCCTCTGCATATATTGCAGGATCATCGGCAGGATCCTCATAGCAGGATGGCCGTGGATTATCAAAAGGATGATCAGTGCAGGGATCACCATTGCAATCATTGAAATTTTTATGGTCTGTTTCATGCCTCGGGAAATAGATCGATAGACCATGAGAATTCGGTTTATGAGCGTCACCATGTTTCTCATTTATGACAGCACCCAAAACTCCACTAATACCATCCAGTATTGATTCTCACGGTTTCTTGTATCCGGTATAGATTCCGTCATTGTGTCCTAAGAGGTGCACAAAGTGGTATAGGTCAATATAGTTTCTATCACTGTAATGCTCGGCTGAAAGAAGGCAACTTTTAACATTCATCTGGCAGTTGTCACCAGGATCTCCATTCTCGTCAAACGGTTGGTCTTTCGTATCACCCCAGTCCTCCATGCCCTCTTTTAAGTGAATTGATAACGAATGTACTCCACCGTAAATGCCACTCAGCCTGCCGAGGTCTATTGCGCTCAGCGTATGGCATTTCCAATCCTTATGCCTTGTATGGTAGCTATCGACCATGTATTTTGCTAAATCAGAACGTGAAATATCTGGGTTTTTTTGAAGATGGCCAAAAACATCTTCATAATTCCAATTTTTGGCAACCTCTTCCGATGCAACCATATATAGGGCCCAGTCTCGTATCTGATATGCAACTTCGATATTGGCCATCAGGCAACAGTCAAAACCTATTATAGAAAAGGCTGGAACATTTCTGATCGCCGATTGAAAGAGAGCAGACTCCAACTCCCCCATGTATAGATAATCATCCATATTAGACAACATATCCCGACTTGTATAGTCTGGTAGCAGTCCTTTCCATCCGGCTCCATGTCCATTGAGAATAAGAATGTACCTATCAGCCGGGGCATGTTTTATTGACCAGTTTATGAACTCTCTTAGGGGGGCTGCTTTACCTGTGTTTTTCTCACCTATATATGCAGTTTCACCAGGTGGATTATATGCCCATACTAAGGAACTAGTATTTATCCTAGTTCTTCCCCAGTTAACAATTTCCCTATTATTATCTTTCATAAGAAAACCGCGAAATGTTTTTCCTTTATTCCTATGCCCCTCCCACTTGCCATCTATCATATACACTTCATTTGTTTTATTCCATCCGTCTATTTGAAACACTATGTTGATATTGTCATCCGAGCCTATCTTTTCCAATTCGTTGAGTTGTTCAAATAGAGCATCCTCCAAATCACCCGGGTCCGGGCCATTATCCGCTGCCAGGTAAACCATGACTGTCCACTTTTTGCCTTGAGCTGGGGCTTCAAGCTGTAAAGGCATCTCCATGCTTACAATTCCAAATGCATCCAGATTGCATCTTCCTGGCGACGCTTCAAAAGCATCTTTTCCTCCTGTTATATCCCAATCTTCTGGAGTGTTAGTGTCGTTTGAATAGGAATCTCTACCGATAGAATCTCCTTCGGTCCAGGACGGTGGCTTCGTACCGGGGGGAGTCGGTTCCGCCATAGGATCAAAATACTCATTTTCATTCCATATTCTCGCTTTTGTTGCATAATCATGTGCCACTCCTGGTGTATAATTTCCCTCATAGCAATATGAAATGAAATCAACGATTGTATTTGTACCAGGTTTTCCTTCATAAAGAGCACACTCATCCATGTCATTGTCAAAAAAGTCCTGATTAGTGCCTGTGTAAAACGTGCCGTTGCCGTCAGAGAAATCCTCATCGTTGGCGCCAGTTCCGAAACGGATAACGAGGTACGTATTGTTGGGGAATACCCAGTTGGGAAGCGTGGCCACTGCAATGCCATCCGAGGTGCCGATTGTCCATCCCTTTATCCTTATACTCTCTCCAGCATTGTATAATTCTATCCATTCATTGCCGGCATCCTCTCCTGCAGGGTCAGACATTATTTCGTTTATCGCTGCATCTGGCCTGGATTTTGGAAAATTGAATATAAGTACGCTCACTTCATCGCTTTCATTTCCTCCATGAGCAGCGGCTTTAATGACATGCCGCCCCATGACTTTTTCATTCCATACTCGCGAGTAAGGATGCGTGTAATCACTGAACTTGAGTTCGTCATCAATGTAAATGTCAATGCCATCAATATCTTCGCTTGTTTCGACCTCTATTGTAATTCCTCCCGCCACCAAAGTAATCCCTATCGGTGCGATATCTCTATCAAACATATATAGATGGCCCTCCATCGGCTTTGTTATTTCGACTGTTGTTAATGATTTTTCTGTAAATTTATGTTCATTTGGAGGAAAAACTTCAGACAGGTAATCACTACTAACACCTATCGAAAACCAAAAAATAGTGATAATAAATATCACACTTATTGCCATGCCAATCCACTTGAGTGTTTTTGCCATATTTCACCTCTCTCTATTATTGAAACTGGATGTAATATATAATATATAATTTGCTTGACTGTAGACTATGTGTAAAAAGTATGAATGCTTTCTACTCAGGCTCTAAACCAAGCCTTCGACAGTCTTCCTTGGTCAAAATAACCTTCATCACATAGACCTTTGCTTTAAATTTTTCGAGAAGATCTACA